>SYAA01000390.1 GCA_005789055.1 Actinomycetota bacterium | reverse complement strand
CTGGGCGTTCGGCCCGCACAGCCTGCTGGCCGGAGTACTCGGCGTCGCCGTGCTGCTGCTCGGCACTCGCGGTCTGCACATCGACGGCCTGGCCGACACCGTCGACGGCCTGGGCTGCTACGGCCCGCCCGAGCGCGCCCTGGCGGTGATGCGCGAGGGTTCCGCCGGGCCGTTCGGCGTCGCGGCGGTGGTGGTGGCTGTCACGACTCAGGCGGCGGCGTTTGCGGCGATGCCCACTGGCCTGACCGGGCTGGCCGCGATCGTGACCGCGGTGACGACGGGCCGCGTTGCCGCGGTGCTGGCCTGCCGCCGCGGGGTGCCGGCCGCCGCTGGCAGCGCGCTGGGTGGCGCCGTCGCCGGGACCCAGTCGATCCTGACGGTCGGCGTGTGGGTGGTGCTGGTGGCCGGACTGGCAGGGTTTGCGACGCCACGGGTTTGGCACGGGCCGGCTGTCGTCGTGATCGCGCTGACGATCTCCACGATCGTCGTCGCCCACTGCGTGCGCCGCTTCGGTGGGATCACCGGCGATGTTCTGGGAGCCATGATCGAACTGACAACCGCGCTAGTGGCCGTGGGTCTGGTAATCCGGCTGTGAGGTGCAGAACCACGACCGTCCGGACTGACGTAGCCTGGAGGGCCGCGGAATCCGAGGGGGTGTGATGAGCGCTGATGATCGCGTGCCCGACGCGGAATGGTTCGAGCAGATGGCCAGCAGCAGCGCCATGATGTTCTTCATCCTGCGGGTGCACCCCGACCTGGCGTTGGAATTCGTCAACAACGCTCCCGGCGCAGTGCTGGTAGGCGACGGGACCGGGCCCGGCGGCGCCACCGATATCGACGCCGCATCCCTTCTGGGACAGATAGACCCGAACTACGCCGACCGTCTTGCCGAAGTGCTCGCACTCCCAACCGGCACCGATATCCAGGTGGAGTTGAAGTGGAACCGTCTTGACGGACTGTCGACATATGGTCGAGGTTCGGTTCGCTCACGACAGCGCACAGACGGCTCGGTCGTGATCGAAGGCGCACTCGCCGACATCACCGAGTTGCATGAGGCGCAGACCAGCTTGAGTCGTTCGGAGAAACGCAGCCGCCTGCTTGCGGAGAACGCCTGGGAAGTCATCTGGACCATGGCGATGGACACCAAGATCACCTACGTCAGCCCGGCCGTCGAACGGGTGCGCGGTATCACCCCTGATGAAGCCAAAAATCAGTCGCTCGAGGAGATTCATCCACCGGAGTCCGCGGCCCGCGTCGCCGACTATTACCAACGGGTGTTCGCTGCAGTCGAAGTCGGCGCCGCGCCGCCTGCCTTTCGTGGCGAACTCGAGTACTACCGCAAAGACGGCTCGATCATGACCGGAGAGCTACAGGTCATCCCCCACCGCGACGCCACCGGACAGGTCATCGAATTGATCGGGGTTACCCGAGACATCAGCGAGCGCAAGGCATTTGAGGCCGAACTGCGCAATTTCGCCGTCACCGACGGCCTCACCGGGGTATGGAATCGCCGCCAAGGCACTGAACTTCTGGCGGCGGATCTAACCGCCCGCCGGCCCGGTCAGGCGCTCTCGCTGCTCATGCTGGACATCGACCACTTCAAGGCGATCAACGACACCTTCGGCCACCAAGCCGGCGACCATGTCCTCATCGAGATCGCAAGCCGCCTGCGCAGAAGTCTGCGCGGAAACGACATGGTGGCCCGTTGGGGCGGTGAGGAGTTCATCGTGCTCTTACGGGACTGCGCCCTGCCCGACGCACGACGGCTCGCCGAGGACATCCGTGCCTCGATCGCCGAGGTGCCGTTCGGTCCGATGGGCCGCATCACAGTCAGCATCGGCGCCGCGGAGGCCCGGGACAATGAGGATCTCCAGGCGTGGCTCAGTCGCGTCGATCAGGCTCTCTATCGGGCGAAGCGAGCGGGCCGCAACGAGGTTGTCGCCGACACCGAATCCACAGGCTAGCGAAGCCGCACCATCCAATCGTGCGTGTCCGCGAAGGTGCCCCGCTGAATGCCGGTGAGGGTGTCGCGCAACGCCATGGTCACCTCGCCGGGGTTTCCGTCTCCGACGGTGAATTCCCCTTCGCCGTACTTGACCCGCGACACCGGGGTGATCACCGCCGCCGTACCACAGGCGAACACCTCGGTGATCTCGCCGGCGGCGGCACCCTTTCGCCACTCCTCGACATCAATCTTGCGCTCCTCCACCGCAAAGCCGGCGTCGCCAGCCAGTTGCAGCAGCGAATTCCGGGTGATGCCAGGCAGGAGCGAACCGCTGAGTTCCGGCGTCACCAGCCGCGCCGACCCGCCGCTGCCGAACACGAAGAACAGGTTCATCCCGCCCATTTCCTCGACGTAGCGACGCTCGATGGCGTCGAGCCACACCACCTGATCGCAGCCGTGCTCGGCGGCTTGAGCCTGGGCGAGCAGCGAAGCCGCATAGTTGCCGCCGAACTTGGCCGCCCCGGTGCCACCGGGGCTTGCGCGCACATACTCGGTCGACAGCCACACGCTGACACCTTTGATGCCGCCCTTGAAATACGCGCCCGCAGGAGAGGCGATCACCAGATACCGGTACTCCGCCGACGGCCGCACTCCAAGTCCGGGTTCGGTGGCGATGATGAAGGGCCGCAGATACAGCGACTGTTCACCTCCCGCGGGCGGCACCCACTGATGATCGGCGGCGATCAGCGCCCGCAGCGACTCCATGAAGATCTCGTCGGGTAATTCCGGGATGGCGAGCCGGCGGGCTGAGGCGCGCAGACGTGCCGCATTGGCGTCGGGGCGGAACGAGACGATCGAGCCGTCCGCCCAGCGATAGGCCTTGAGTCCTTCGAAGATCTCCGGGGCGTAATGCAGCACGATCGCCGATGGATCCAGTTCGATCGGACCGTAGGGCAGCACCTGCGCGTCGTGCCAGCCGCGTTCGACGGTATAGAGCATCGACACCATGTGGTCGGTGTAGTACTTACCGAATCCGGGTTCGGCGAGAATGGCATTCCGCTCCGACTCACCCGCCGGATGCGCGGAGCGCACCACGTGAAACTCCGGCGGGGCTTTGGACATGGCGATGATTGTATAACCGGCGTCAGCGGGTCTTGGCCTCGACGAACGGCGGCTTGACGACCTCACACTGAAGCGGTCGGCCCCGCACGTCGACGCTGACCACATCACCGTCAGCCACCCCGGCGCTCGAATCGATCAGTGCCAGCGCGATACCGACGTTGCGCGTCGGGGAGAACGTTCCCGAGGTGGTGATCCCCACCGGAGTGGACCCGCTGAGCACAGACATTTCGGCGCGGGGCACGCCCCGGTCGAGCGCAAGCAACCCGCGCAGCATCCGGCGCGGACCCTCCTGCTTCTCGGCCAGCAGAGCGTCGCGCCCCCAGAAGGCGTCCTTCGACCAACCCACCGCCCAGCCGCAGCGCGCCTGCAGCGGCGAGATGTCCCGCGAGAGTTCGTGACCGTGCAACGGATAACCCATCTCAGTGCGCAGGGTGTCGCGCGCACCCAGGCCCGCAAGCTGGCCACCTCGTGCCTCGACCGCGGCGACAAGCGCATCGAAAAGCGCCGGCGCCGACGACCAGGACGGGATCAACTCGTAGCCGTGTTCACCGGTGTAACCGGTCCGGCACACCCGCACCGGAACGCTCCCGTAGTCCGTGTCGACGTACTCGGCGTCGATGTAGCCCATGTATTCCATATCGGCCGGTAGCCCGAGCGCCGAGAGCACCTCGGCCGCCCGCGGGCCCTGAACCGCCAGCACCGCATACGACCGGTGCTGATCGGTGACCGAAATCTCCTCGGGCGCGGCTTCCTGTAGGCGGTGGACCAACTCGGCGGTATTGGCGGCGTTGGGCACCAGGAAGATTTCGTCGTCGCTGACGTAGTAGGCGATCAGGTCGTCGACCACCCCACCCTCCGGCGTGCAGCACAGCGTGTATTGCGCCTGACCCGGGCCGATGCGGCCAAGATCGTT
>SYAA01000389.1 GCA_005789055.1 Actinomycetota bacterium | reverse complement strand
ATCCGCCGGGGACCAGTCCGCTGAGTACTATTCCGCCCGGTACCATCCGGAGCCGACGTGGGTGATCCACGAACCGCCGGACGACCTCAACACTCAGGCAGGTGACATGACGCCGACGGCGGGGATCCCCACCCTCGCGCTCAGCGACGACCACACCATTCCGGTGGTCGGTTTCAGCGTCGCCGAGTCGCCTCCCGAGCAGACCGAGGCCGCGGTAGCCGCCGCACTGGCCGCCGGCTACCGCCTGATCGACATCGGCTCGACGGCGAGCAGCGCCGAAGCCGTGGGTCGGGCCATTGCCGGGTCTTCGATCCCGCGCGGCGAGATCTACGTCACCGCCACGTTGCCGGGTTCGGATCAGGGTTTCCAGTCCGCGCAGGACGCCTGCCGGACCGCTCTCTCCCGACTCGGGCTGGACTACGTCGACCTCTTCCTCATCGACTGGCCGGTCGAGCAGGACGGCAAATATGTCGATGCCTGGGCAGGGTTGCTGAAATCCCATGAGGTCGGCGACGCCAGGTCCATCGGCGTCGCCAACTTCAACACCGAGCAACTGACCGACGTGACCGACCTGAGTTTCACCACACCGACGGTCAACCAGATCGAACTGCATCCGCTGCTGAATCAGGCCGCGCTGCGGGCGTTCCACGCTGAGCGTTCGATCACCACCATCGCCGTCATTCCGTCGGCGCAGGCGCAGATTTCGGCACATCCGGTGATCGCGAGTGCCGCCGACGCTCACGGCAAGTCCGCGGAGCAGGTGCTGATTCGGTGGGGCATCCAGTTGGGCACCGTGGTGGTCCACTCGGCATCAGACCCGGACCGGATCGCGGCGAACATCGACGTCTTCGACTTCGAACTGTCTCCGGCCGAGATGGAGGCCATCAGCGCACTCGACGACGGCAGCCGCTTCCGGCCGGACCCGAACGCCTGAACCGGGGCTGACTCGCGGATTGCGACTCATCGTTTCCGAATTGCCGGTGCAGCGGTCAATGCGGGGTTAGCGTTTCCCACGTCATCGTCAGCACTTGGTTAGGGGATTTCCAGATGAACCTGTCGCATCGTTCGTACCTCACCGCCGGAGTGGCAGCGTTGAGCGCCGGAGCCATCGCGCTGGCACCCGTTCAGCCGCTGCCGTCGGGGCCGGATCTCTCGACGGCGCTGCGCAGCACGCTGGCGGTCGACCTCGCCGCCGCGATCGACCCGATCACGCCATGGATCGACACATTCCAGGCGGCCGCGGACAACATCTCCGGTCTGGTAAACACGTGGGGCGAGCAGCCGTTACCGGTCGTCCAACAGATCGTCGCCAACCTCGGCACCTACCTCTCCGAACTTCCCGCCATCGGCACCATCATCGAGCAGGCGGTCGCCAACGTGGGCAACGCTGCCAGGGCACCGTTTGAAGCTGATCTCAACACCCTCGATCCGGCGCACACGCTGGCGTTCCAAGCGCTGCCCACGCTTGCCCCTGACATCCCACAGGGGTTGAGCGATTTCTTGACGACGTCAACCAGCGGCTTGATCATCGGGCTCCTCGGCCCGGTGCTGTCTCCGGTGCTGGCGCTCGGTGCCGGCATCAGGACCGCGGTTGAGGCACTGCAGACCTCGGATTGGGCCGCAGCGGTGAACGCATTGATCAACATTCCGGCCGCAATGGTCAACGCCTTCCTCAACGGCGGGCCGACCATCGACCTCACCTCGCTGTTGGCTCCCTCCGTTCTTCCGAACAGACTTGATAGCGCTACGGTTACCCTCGGAGGGCTGCTCAGCCAGGGTGCTTCGATCTTCAACGCGGTGGGCTTGGAAGTGTCAGTGAAGGTGGGCCCGGTTTTTGTGCCGTCCCCCCCCATCCCAGCCGGGCCCCCGGCCGGCGTCTTCGGCTCCCTGATCGCCATGACCAATGCCATCGCCGGTGCAATCGTGGTGACGGCGCCGGCGCCGGCGGCGTCACCAGCACGGAGCGCTTCCGCCGTGGCGGCACCGGAAGCCACGTCCGCCCCGGCCACCGAGGCGGCTGCCCCACGAACGGCACACCGGGCCAGCCGCGCCGCAATCGCGAATGGCGCCCCCACGGCCGACACCGCTGAGGCGGCCGACAGCGCTGACGCGGCCAACACGGCCGACAAGGCCGACAACGCTGACAAGGCCGACCGAAAGCGTTCCACAGCAGGTCGATCGGCCGCACGGGCCGCTGCCTCTCGGTCCGCTTCCGCATCCTGAGGCGGGTCGGTCCCGAAAGTCGTGCACCTGCCCCGCCGGAATCACCCGTTGGGGCAGGTCTGCGTCGCCTCCCGTAATCGCTGCGCCGAGGCTTCATCGACCGGTAGGCCGTACCCGCGCACCACGGCGATGAACGCCACCGCGTACTGACACCAGAACGCGGCGTTGGGCGGCATCCAGTCACCCGGCGGCTGATCTCCTTTGTCCTGATTCGCCCCGCCGGCCACCGCCAGCAGGTTGGCGGGGTCGTTGGCGAAACGGATCCGCATCGGCTCGGTCCAGTCCCGCGCGCCCATGT
>SYAA01000388.1 GCA_005789055.1 Actinomycetota bacterium | reverse complement strand
GAGCGCACATCTGGTACTCACCCCGGAGCGGGTAGTGGCCGCCGAAGCTGTTCGAACCCTCGGTTCGCTGGCCCTGATGGGGTTACGGGTAGCCGAGCTGATCGTCAATCAGGTTCTCTTCCAGGACGATTCCTATGAGTACCGCAACCTTCCGGATCATCCTGCCTTTGACTGGTACGCGGCCCGGATCGCCGAACAGCACGCGGTCTTGGAAGATCTTGCCGACACCATCGGCGCGGTGCGGCTAGTGCTGACACCCCACCTGCCCGGCGAACCCATCGGCCCCAAGGCGCTGGCTCAACTTCTCGACGAGGCGCGCAGCAGGGACGGAGTTGCGCCGCCGGGTCCGCTGCGGCCGGTCGTCGATCGCGAGTCCGGGTCTGGACTGGATTCGGTGTACCGGATGCGACTGGAGTTGCCTCGGCTCGATTCCGGCGCGCTTCGCCTCGGTCGGGCCGGTGATGACCTGATCATCGGGGTGGCCGACATTCGCCGCCGCGTGCGGCTGGCTCCGGTGCTGCGCCGCTGCGTCGTGATCGGAGCTGTTCTGCGCGGTACAGAGCTGACGATCACGTTCCGGCCCGATCCGTCGGTGTGGCCGGTGTCCCGATCCGCTGGCGAGGGTGATCGGTGATGGGTACGCCGCACCCCGACATCGGACCCGAGTTGCGTCGACTCGCCCAGCTGATCCTCGATCGCCTTGACCCTGCGGTCCGGGCCGCCGCGACGATGGCCACCGAGGGCCTGGGCGGTGCGGGGCGCTGCCAGCAGGTGTGGTGCCCGGTATGTGCGCTGGCGGCGGTGGCCAACGGCGAACAGCATCCCCTGCTCACGGTGATCGCCGACCACAGCGTGGCGCTGCTGGCGGTGATCCGCGGCATGGTGACGGATCCCGGTGTCACAGAGCCCGATGTGACGGATCCCGGTGTCACAGGGCCCGGTGCGCCAGAGTTCGGTGTCTCAGATCCCGGCGTGTCCGACGGGCGCTATCACGGCATACCGATCATCGTCGAGCCCGTGACCGTCGAGGATTGAAGCCGCCTGAGGATTGACCGTGAACAGCGCGCGCCAGGTGGTTCGGGTCGGCTCGTCTCGGTACAGTCGGGTCTAGGAACTCACTGGTGTGCGCCGGAGAGGAGGGGTTATGTGGTACTGGCTTTTCAAGTACGTCTTTATGGGCCCCTTGCTCTCGTTCATGACCCGGCCGAAAGTCGAAGGCCTGGAACATGTTCCGCGGTCCGGGCCAGCAATCCTGGCCAGCAACCACCTAGCGGTGGTGGACAGCTTCTTTCTGCCCCTCGTCGTCCGCCGACGGATCACCTTCCTGGCAAAGTCGGAGTATTTCACCGGCACCGGGGTGAAAGGGGCGTTCAAGAGGTGGTTCATGACGGTGGCCGGCCAAGTCCCGATCGACCGGAGCGACGCCGACGCCGCGCAGGCGGCCCTTGACACCGCGCGACGACTGCTCAATGAGGGCAAATTACTCGGGATGTACCCGGAAGGCACCCGTTCGCCGGACGGCCGCCTCTACAAGGGCAAGAGCGGGCTGGCGAGGCTGGCACTCGAGACGGGCGTGCCGGTGATCCCGGTCGCGATGATCGGAACCGACGGTGTCAACCCACCCGGGTCGAGGATGTGGCGGTTCGGCAGGGTCACGGTGCGCTTCGGCGAGCCGATGGACTTTTCCCGCTTCGAGGGCCTCGCCGGCAATCGGTTCATCGAGCGGGCCGTCATCGACGAGGTCATGTATGAACTGATGAACCTCTCGGGCCAGGAGTACGTCGATATCTACGCGGCAACATTCAAGGGCCGTTCCGTTGGCGCCGCCGATCGCGACGCCCCGGTCGCGCCGTCGGCGCGGATGCCCGAGACGGCGGTGGGCTAACGGTTGGGCGTAAGTTTCCTAGCCGTGCCCCCCGCCGTCCGCCCAAGTTTCTCCCCGGGTAGCCCCCTGAACCTGCACTTCGACGTGATCGCTCCGGGTCGGGTGCCACTGATGTGGTGCCTGATCGCGTTCATCCTGACCTTCTTCGTGACCCGGACGATCACCCGCTACATCCGAGCGACCGCCGGCCGCACCGGTCCGCGTAAGTGGTGGCAGCCGCACAACATCTCGGTCTCGTCCGCGGACGGCGGCAGCGGCGGCGGGGTGCACATCCACCACGCCGTGTTCGGGGTCATCCTCTCGTTGGCCTCCGGTGTGGCCATGGTGACCATGGCCCAGGAGGGCACCCGACATCAGTTCACTGCGGCCGGGATCATCTTCGGGATCGGAGCGGCCCTGGTGCTCGACGAGTTTGCGTTGATCCTGCATCTCGAGGACGTGTATTGGTCCGAAGACGGGCGCACCTCCGTCGATGCGGTCTTCGTGGCGACCGCCGTTGCCGGCCTGCTGGTCCTCGGGTTCAACCCACTGTCGTTCTTCGACATCGGTATCTGGCGGGACAACACTTCGGTCCTGGCCCGCGTCTCCGTGGTGGCCTTGGCGCTGTTCACGCTGGTGCTTGCCGTGGTGGTGCTCTTGAAGGGCAAGTTGTGGACCGGACTGGTGGGCATGTTCATCACGCCACTGCTGTTCGTCGGCGCGATCCGGCTTTCTCGTCCGCACGCTCCCTGGGCCCGCTGGTACTACCAGGACAAGCCCCGCAAAATGCACCACAGCATGGAGCGCGAACGCTACCTGCGTCGGCCGTTCGTGCAGGCCAATCTCTGGTTGCAGCACGTGATCGCCGGAGAGCCGCGTTTTCCGGCCGATGCCGAGGTCGATGCCGAACTCGACCGTGAGATCCGCGCCGCACCGGCGCCTGCGCGCCGCGGCGCCCCGATAGTGGGACCGCCAGTAGCTGAACCTCCGGTAGCCGAATCTGCGGTAGCCAAACCCGCGGCCGGAGGATAGGGACTCGCCGTGCGGTATTTCTACGACACCGAGTTCATCGACAACGGCCGCTATATCGACCTCATCTCGATCGGGGTCGTCGCCGACGACGGCACTGAGTTCTACGCGGTGTCCACTGAGTTCGACCCGGAGTCGGCCGGCCGGTGGGTGCGTACCAACGTGCTGCCGAGGCTGCCCTCGCCGGCCTCGCAGGTGTGGCGGTCCCGTCGGCAGATCCGGGAGGGTCTCGAGGAGTTCCTCGGCGTCGACGGCGAGGAGCCGATCGAATTGTGGGCCTGGGTGGGCGCCTACGACCACGTCGCGCTGTGCCAGCTGTGGGGTCCGATGACCAGCTTGCCGCCGCTGATTCCGCGCTTTACCCGGGAGCTTCGCCAGTTGTGGGAGGACCGCGGCTGCCCGCAAATGCCGCCGCGACCGTCCGACACCCACGACGCACTGGTCGACGCCCGACACAACCGGCGGCGCTTCGAGCTGATGACCACGGGCCGCGATCTGGGCGCCGGGCCCGCGGCGCAGTTCGGCGGGATCGCCGACGGTGAGGTTGCGGGGTAGGGCCCGGTTAGGATAGGGCGGTGAACTGGACCGTCGACGTACCGATCGACCAGCTGCCGGCATTGCCGCCGCTTCCGGCCGGACTGCGCGAGCGGCTGGACGCAGCGCTGGCCAAACCGGCCGCCCAGCAGCCGAGTTGGGACGCCGAGCAGGCCAAAGCGATGCGAACGGTGCTGGAGAGCGTGCCCCCGGTCACCGTGGCCTCCGAGATCGAGAAACTCTCCCGCCAACTCGCCGAGGTGGCCCGCGGCGAGGCCTTCCTGCTCCAGGGCG
>SYAA01000052.1 GCA_005789055.1 Actinomycetota bacterium | reverse complement strand
GACGGGCCGATCATGGGCCGAGCACGTCGGTGCCGACGAAGGGCACCAGCGCAGCAGGCACCCGCACACTGCCGTCGGGTTGCTGGTGGTTCTCCAGGATCGCGACCAACCAGCGGGTGGTAGCCAGGGTTCCGTTGAGTGTGGCGGCGATCTGCGGTTTGCCGCCTGCATCTCGATACCGGGTAGCTAGCCGGCGGGCCTGGAATGTCGTGCAATTCGATGTCGACGTCAACTCGCGGTAGGCCTGCTGGGTGGGCACCCAGGCTTCGCAGTCGAACTTCCGGGCTGCCGAGGATCCGAGGTCACCCGCGGCGATGTCGATCACCCGGTAGGGAACCTCGATGAGTTCCAGCATCTCGCGCTGCCAGCCCAGCAATCGGCGATGCTCAGCCTCGGCCTGCTCGGGGCGGCAGTAAATGAAACCCTCGACCTTGTCGAACTGGTGCACCCGGATGATGCCCCGGGTGTCCTTGCCGGAGCTGCCCGCCTCGCGGCGAAAGCAGGTGGACCAACCGGCGTAGCGCAGCGGGCCGTCCGAGAGATCCAGAATCTCCTCAGCGTGGTAGCCGGCAAGCGGCACTTCGGAGGTACCCACCAGGTACAGATCATCGGCCGCGAGGTGATAGATCTCGTCGGCGTGCGCGCCGAGGAACCCGGTACCGGCCATCACCTCGGGGCGAACCAGAACCGGCGGGATCATCAGGGTGAATCCGTTGGCCACCGCCAGTCGTACAGCCAACTGCAGCAGACCCAGTTGCAACAGTGCGCCGCGACCGGTCAGGAAGTAGAACCGCGACCCCGACACCTTCACGCCGCGGGCGGTGTCGATCAGTCCGAGGGCCTCGCCGAGTTCGAGGTGATCCTTCGGCGCCGAGATCGATCGCGGTTCACCGACGACCTCGAGAACCGCGTAGTCGTCCTCACCGCCGGGCGGCACGCCCTCGATGATGACGTTGGGGATCGCCAGGTGGGCGGTGTGGAACGCGGTCTCCGCTTCGGCCTGCCGTGCCTCAGCCTCCCTGACGTCGGCGGCCAGCTGTTTCGCGCGCTCGAGCAGCGCAGGACGGTCTTGGGCGCTGGCCGCACCGACGCTCTTGCTGGCCGCCTTCTGCTCGGCGCGCAGCGTGTCGGCCGCCGAGATCGCCGCCCGGCGGTCGGCATCTGCGTCGAGCAGCACATCCACGAGCCCGGGATCCTCACCGCGGCTGAGTTGAGACCGGCGCACCCCGTCAGGATCCTCGCGCGCGAGTTTCAGGTCGATCACGCAGTGAACCCTACTTTCGAGTGAATCGGCGGGCACAGCACAACCCCATAACAGTCGTTGCGCATCACTTGGCACACTGCGGATGAGGCCTGCCACAATGGAGGCAATGTTGCAGCTATCCGAGCGGGACGAGACCGCCGATGTGGAATCCGGGAATGCCCCCCGAGGAGACGAATCTCCACAGCGACGGGGCTTCACCGGTGCGCTGCACGCCAGCTCAACCCGCCGTGTCCTCATGCTGGCTGCGCTGGGCGCACTGCTGATCGCCGGAGTCGTCACTGCCCTGCCGACCGGCGACAAGGGCCCGTTGAGCCGCTTCGCCACGTCCGAGGCAATACGGCCGGCGGCCAATCCCGCGTTCGCCGACGCTCGGCCGGGCAGTTGCCTGAACTGGCCGGATAACTCGCCGGACTCCGCGGTGATCGTCGACTGCGCCGGCGATCACCGATTCGAAGTGGCCGAGTCCATCGATATGCGGACCTATCCGGGATCGGAGTACGGGCCGGATGCGCCACCGCCGTCCCCCGCCCGGATCCAACAGATCAGCCAGGAACAGTGTGAGCCCGCGGTGAAGCGCTACCTCGGTGCGAAGTTCGACCCGAACAGCCGCTTCAGTATCAGCCTGCTCTGGGCGGGAGACAAAGCCTGGCAGCAGTCGGGCGAGCGTCGCATGCTGTGCGGCTTGCAGCTTCCCGGTCCGGCCAACCAGCAGATTGCCTTCACGGGCAGGATCGCTGACCTCGACCAGTCCAAAATCTGGCCGACCGGAACCTGTCTGGGAATCGACCCTCCGACCAATCAGCCCAACGACGCCCCCGTCGACTGCTCGGCACCGCATGCGATGGAGGTCGTCGGGACTGTCAATCTGGCCGAGAGTTTCCCCGACATGCTGCCCCCTGAACCCGACCAGGATGCACTCATCAAAGAGGTCTGCAACAGACTCAGCGAGGCCTATCTCGCGCCCGTGCAATTGCGCGACACCACGCTGACATTGATTTACAGCACCGTCTCGCTGCCCAGCTGGACCGCCGGCAGCCGCCAGGTCTCGTGCAGTATCGGCGCGACCCTCGGTAACGGCGGTTGGGCCACGTTGATCAATAGCGCGAAGGGACCGCTGCTGATCAACGGGCAGCCCCCGATCCCCCCGCCGAGCATTCCCGAGGAGCGCCTCAACCTTCCGCTTCCGCCGGGCTGATGCCCGTCGGGATGTCCGCGGAGCGTTTCGAGGAACTCGTTTCCGATGCGCTCGATCTGATTCCGCCCGAACTCGCCCGCGCCATCGACAACGTCGTGGTGCTGGTGGCCGACCGCCACCCCACCGAACCTGATCTACTCGGTCTCTACGAAGGGATCGCACTGACCGAGCGTGACTCGTCCTACGCCGGAGCCCTGCCGGACACCGTCACGATCTATTCGGAGAGTCTGCTGGAGGTCTGCGACAGCGAGGCCGATGTGGTCGAGGAAGTGGCGATCACGGTGATCCACGAGATCGCCCACCACTTCGGGATCGACGATGACCGTCTGCACGAACTCGGCTGGGGCTGAATCCCTTTCAGCGCAGTGGATCGCCGGCCCACCGGAAACTGTTGACGTATTTTCCCATGTCCTGCGCAAGTTGCAGGTTGGCTCCTGACGGTATTCCGGGCCCGGAGTCCGGCCCGAATACCCGGTATGGCCCGATCGCGAACGCGACAAGTGCGACGTCGTTCTTGACCGCCGCCAGGCCGATGATCCGCACCCGGCTGTAGCGCGCGGTCGTACTCTGCGGCCAGTCGTCGGCGGCTTCGCCGTAGCCGGGCTGATAGCCGACCATCGCATTGGGGATCTCGTAGGCAAATGTTGCGTCCGGGTAGGCCTTGCGCAGCGCAGCCTTGACGATCTCTCGCGCCGACCGGCCGTTCGCGGGCAGGGAGAACAACTGCATGACCCCACCGTCGCCGCCGGTGAAGGTGGCCGTCACCCCGGCGTCACCGGTGGTGACCGTGTAGGCGGATCCCTCCGCGGGATAGGCCACCGAAAACTCGCCGCCCGGCGCGGCGAACCGCGGCAGCGCCATCACCGGGGTGCCGGTCGGAGGTTCGCCGCACTCCGGCGGGCACATGTAGTGCGCGACCCTCGGCGTGAGCACGATCGCGACCGCGCCGAGGGTCACCGCCACCGTCGTGATGCCGATCCCCCAGCGCCCCAGCAGCCAATTCAACCGGGGCCGTCGCACGGCCGGCGCGCTATAGGTCTGCGCGCCAATCGCATACCCGGGATAGGTCTGCTCGCCCGCCGGCGGCCCGGCGCCCGCGGACACGTCGAGAGGCTGCGGGCGCTCATCCCGGCGGTCCCGACGCGACTCACGCGAGGAGGCCCGACTGGCGACCCCGCAGGCCGGGCAGAAGGCCATGTCGGGCACCACCATCTCGCAGTGCACACACAACAGCGGCCGACTCTCGTCGATGGGATCGTGGGCCTCGTGCAGCAGCGCCAGTTGTAGCGCGAGTCGCAATGCCAGAAGCACCGCGAGCGTCATCACCAGGTGCAGGCCAATCATCCAGGTCTCGGGCAACCCGACCATGTCGATGGTGCCCACCGCAGTGTGAATCACGAGAGCGGCGGCGGCGAGGAGGGCGAGGACCATGCGTACCCGACCGGGGTGATCCTCGGTGTCGTCGGCCCCCGGGTGACGAAACCACAGCAGGATGCCGACGATGCCGCCCGCGGCCGCGGCGGTGACCGGAATGGTCACCCCGCACAGGACGGATTCCACCAGGAGACTCCGCAATGGCCTGGTGTGGGCGAATAGGCCGGCGCTGCGCGGGCCGAACAGGAACGGCCCGTTGTCGTCGCTGACCGCTGCCGGGGCGAAGAACCTCGGTGCCAGGCGGGTCAGAGTCGCCGTGGCACTGAAAGCCAGCGCCCCGAGAGCGCCGATCACGAACCCGTCCAGCGACTCCGCCGGCCGGCGGGCAGACCTCGCCAACAGTCGCACCACGATCACCGGCACGACCATCAGGATCATCGCGGCCGTCGGAATCGCTATGCCCGTGCGCAATTCGTGACGCAGTGCCAGGCCGACGGACATCGGCAACCCGTAGGAGGCCGACACCAATTGACCGGTCACCATGACCCACCCGATGCCCAACGCGGCGCCGAGGGTCGCGGTGAGCACCAGAGATGAACGCGGGATGTCTCGTCCGACACCGGAGGCGCGTAGGTAGAGCCCGAACAGCAGGGGCAGTCCCAGTGCGGCCAGGGCGATGCCGGCCGAAGGAATCCTTGCGACCGCGAAGGCAACCAGTGCAAGCGCCCCGATGAGCAGGATGATCCGAAACGGCCGCCTAGACCGGTTCGGCAGGTGCGGGAACAGCGAACTGAACAGATAGGGCCGCAGCACGGCCTCGCCTGGCGCGGCACCGAAGGTGCCCGGCCGCAGCCATCGGCGTCCCCCGGTCCGCCCGCCGGTCAGATCCGACCCGCATACTCCGCAGAATTCGCCGGTCGGTACATCACTCGAGCACCGGGGGCACCGCGTTCTGGGCACCGCGTCCGGGCTCAGATCGATGCTCACCGCACCAATTTCTGGGTGAGGAGAAGGTTCTTAGCCATGTTGTTGACGTCGGGCGTGCCCAATCCGCTTACCAGGTCATAACCCGGCCCTGCGGCGTCGACGGCATTGCCGCCCAACACGACGTCACGGAAGGCCGGCAGTCGGGCCGCCTCGGCCATCTCGTAGAGCACCGGGTTCAGATCGCCAACCGGCCGGCCTCCGTTATCGGCGAGATACTGGTTCATCACCGCCGTCATCCCGGCCCACAGAGGCGCCGACAACGAGGTGCCGCCGCCGACCAATTCCTGCTGGTTGAACACGATCCGCACGCCGGTGAACGGGTCGGCCACCGCCGAGATGTCCGGCGTGAGACGCATACCGGCACCACGGCCGGGGTCCAGCGCGGCCTGCCAGTCGGGGCGTTTGAACAGCGCCGACACCCCACCCGCGGTTCCCTGCGATAGCGGTGCGTCAAACCAGGCCTGTTCGGCCAGCCAGCCGCCGCCTTCGTCGGTCGACACCGTGGTGCCGCCCACATTGGTCATCTCGGGCATCGACGCCACCGCGTCTAATCCGATGTCGTCGGCGCTCGGCGGAGCCGACCACTCCTGACCCCCCTTGCATTCCAGGCCGGCCAGGTCGCCACTGGCGTCGAAGGCCGTCGTGCCGTTGGCCAGTGCTGCAGCCAGGGCCGCGCGGGCCGGAGCGAGGTCGGCGGCGGTGATCAATTTGTCGCAGCCCCATCCGATCGAGAAACTCCACAGCGCGCCGGGGTAATCCCGGTCTGCCTGCTCCATCATCGCGGCGATCTTCTCGTAGGAGCCGGCGCCCTGCACCGTCGGCAACGCATTGAACAGAACCTTCTTCGCATCGGGTGCGATGGCGTGGATCGCCTGAAGATCCATCGTGGCCTCGCCCCTACGGGCCGGCGGCTGTCCACCCACCACCTCCGGGGTGAACATCGGCAGGTTGAAGGTGGTCGCGAACAGGTCGAGATCAGCCTGATCGAATCCGTCGAAGGAGAACACGATCACCGTGCCGCCCTTACCGGAGTAGCCGGCGTCGCGCAGTGGCTGAACGTTGTAGGTGCGGAGCACCGCAGCTGGTGTTAAGCCCTGTTGGGCCAGTTCCTGGTCCGGCGCCTCCGCCGGGAACACCCAACGGTTGGCCTCGCGGTGCGGGGTGTAGCCGAGGATACGGCCAAATTCTGCCACCTCTGTCCGCACCGCAGCCGGAACGGCGGGCTGCTGCGGGGACGCGTAGAAAACCTGACCTCGGCGACCCCGGTAGTCATGCACGGCAACGCCGAGTGCCCTCGCGAAAGCCTCCGGCGAGCCGCCGATGAAGGCCCAGTTGTCGTCGGCCCGCCAGCGCACCGTCAAGCCGCGGTTGCGCGCCCACCCGAACAAGTCATCAGGACGGGTGGGTACGCGCAGCGCGGCAGTCAGTTGCACGTACTGATCGTGCGCCGGACCGAGATCCGTCGACGCGCCCAGCAACGCCGCATAGGGCCCACCGATCCGACCGGCCACCGCTGCCGGTTCCGACCCCCGCGTCAGCCCGAAAGCGATGGCTGCGGTGACCGCGGCGACGAACACCGCGGTCACCTTCTGCCGCAACGACTTATGCCGCATCGGCTGAGGCACCGCTACGCGCCGTATACCGCGCGCTTAGTTCGGTTGAACCGGAATGACGTTGCCCGGCACGGGCCGCAGACTCGGCGCCGCCGGTGCCTTGTACGTCGGTGAGAAGGAGTTGTTCCCGCCGGGGCCTACAGCTTTTTCGGTGGGTGCCGGCGCGTTGGACGGCGTGGCCGGGGCACTGGACTCCGGCGACTTCGTGGTCTCGGCCGGTTTTTCCTTCTCCGTTGCGCACGCCGAGAGCGCACCCATTCCGACGACGGCGACCGCGCCGGTGACGAGCGCGAACCGTCTGGCCAAAAGTGATGACTTCATCATTGTCTCCCCTGCTTTCCATGCCCGATGATTCGAGCACCTGATGGTTCAACTATACGTCGGGGCCTAATGTTCCGCCCTGCCGCACCGGCGGGGACTGCCTGCGCAGGCGGCGCGATTGGCGCGATGACGCCCGCGCAGCTACGCCACAGGCCGGACAAAACGCCATATCTGGAACCACCCGATCGCAGTGCGCACACAGCACCGGTTCACCGTCGGACGGATCGGG
>SYAA01000387.1 GCA_005789055.1 Actinomycetota bacterium | reverse complement strand
ATGTCGCCGATGGGCGGGGTCGGGATCAATATCGCGGTGCAGGACGCCGTCGGCGCGGCTACGCTACTGGCCGAACCGTTGCGCCGTCGGAATGTGACGGAGGCCGATCTTGGGCGGGTGCATCGCCGCCGACTCCCGCCGGCCGCGATCACCCAGGCTTTACAGCGGATCATGCACCGGCGGTTGGTGGTCCCGGTCTTCGCGGGCGCAGACGGGAATCCACCCGCGGCATTCGTCGCAGTGTTGGAGAAGCTGCCCTGGCTGGCCGCGATCCCGGCGCGGGTCATCGGGGTCGGCATCCGACCCGAGCGCGCACCGGCATTCGCCCGCCGGTAGACGTCGCCGGTAGCCGTCGGGGTGTGCCACGTCACTGTCGTCACGCAGTGTCCCGCGGCCAACCTACGGTATCGTAGGTTACTGACCGGTAACCCAAGGAGGGCTGGTTCCATGACGGAATTGAAGTATCTAGTGCTCAACGGCGACCGAGTCGCCTATCAGGATTTGGGCCACGGGTCGGCGCTGTTGCTCATCCACGGGATGGGCGGCAGCTCGCAGACCTGGCGTGAGGTCATGCCGCACCTAGCGACGCGGCACCGGGTGATCGCGCCGGATCTGCTCGGCCACGGCCAGTCCGATAAGCCACGAACCGATTACTCGCTCGGTGCGTTCGCGGTGTGGCTGCGCGATCTTCTCGATCAACTCGGCATCTCACGCGTGACCCTGATTGGGCACTCGCTCGGCGGCGGCATCGCCATGCAATTCGCCCACCAGCATCCCGAGTACATCGAACGGCTGGTTCTGATCAGCAGCGGCGGCCTGGGGTCCGAACTGGGTCACACCCTGCGGCTGATGTCAGCGCCCGGAGCCGAATTCGTGCTGCCGGTTATTGCTCCGCAGAAGGTCGTTGCCGCCGGCGAACGACTGCGCGGATGGCTCGCCTCGCTGGGAGTGCGCAGCGCGCAGGCGGACGAAACCTGGAACGCTTACGTTTCGCTCGCCGATCCCAACACCCGCGTCGCGTTCCTGCGAACCCTGCGTTCGGTGGTCGACTATCGCGGCCAGGCGGTGAGCGCATTTAACAAGATGCACTTCACTTCGGGCCTGCCCACCCTGCTGCTCTGGGGTGAGCAGGATCGGCTGATCCCGGTGTCGCATGGACGCGATGCCCATGAGGCGCTGCCCGGCAGCAGGCTGGTGACGCTGCCGGGGGTCGGGCACTTCCCCCACGTTGAGGCGCCACTGGCGGTAACGGACACGGTGGACGAATTCATCGCCGCCACCGCGGCTTGGCACTGGCATCGCCCGGCGCCGATCGACGACATCGCCGGCCTGACCCGCTGCTGAATCAGCGCGTGCCGGTGACGGTGAAACCGGCCAGCCAGTCCTCGTGCATCTCGCCGCCGATCGAAACCCGCCACTGGTAGCGCTGGCCGACTTTGAGTTCCAACGGCGGGATCGTCGCGATGAACGGGATGGTGACCGGGGTGCCCTCGGGATGTACCGGACTTCGCCGGGCGTTGATGACGCTTTCCTCGGTCTGGGCTACCCGCACGCCGTCGCCGTCGATCAGTTCGGCCTGAATCGGAAATTCGCGGCCGATCTCCGACCACTCCACCTCCGCGAAGACGATTAGAACGTGCTGTGCGGTCGGGGTTTCGGTGGCACTCCAGCCCAGTCCAAGGGAACTGACGCTGCCGCCCTTGTCGAGGTGGCCGCTCTGCGCCAGCAGCACGATTGCCCTCACGTGAACTCCACCGCCCGACCCGTCTTTTCGACGTCAATCACATGCGGCGCGGCGTGGTCGGTATCCGCGGCGAGCCGATCGGCGATCTCTCGCGCGCGAGGAGTGTCAGCCACCACCTCGAACAGACACGACGCGTCAACGATGAGCATCGGGCCAGGCGGTCATCGATGGCCGAGATGCCAACCGGGCAGCCTCACGGCGCAGGAGTTCCGGCACGCTGATGCGCTCCTCCGCCGCGCGGCGAACTAGGCCGGCGTAGACCTCATCGTCGAGGTCGCGGATCTGTACCGTCTTAGACATACTTGCACCGTATCGTGCAATAACGCATCACTGCACGTTGAACGATTACGACAGGCGATTCCCGGCCTGCTGGCGCTACCTCCGACGTAGGGTGAGCGCGTGCCTGACATTCCTCCCGCGCTCACCGACACCGGCCACATCCATGAGGTCGCGATCATCGGCGCCGGACCGGGCGGTATCACCGCGGCGCACCTGCTGCGTCGCAACGGGATCGAGGACTTCGTCATCCTGGAACGAGCCGGTGACGTCGGCGGGACCTGGCGCGACAACCGCTATCCCGGGCTGGCCGTCGACATCCCGTCGCTGTGGTACCAGTTCCCGTTCGCCCGCGACCCCAACTGGTCGCGGTTGTTCGCCTCCGGCCCGGCGATACACCGGTACCTGCGCGACGTGGCCGGCCAGGAAGGCGTCTATCCGCACCTGCAAACCGACACCGAGGTGGTGCGCCAGGTGTGGGACGACGACCACGCCCTGTGGCGCCTCGAGATCGCCGACGGCCGTGTCGTCCGAGCGCGGTTCCTGATCAGTGCGGTCGGCGGATACGTCAACGCCAAACCTGATGTTCCGATCGACGGGATCGACGACTTCGGTGGCCGGGTCATGCGCCCCAACGACTGGGATGACTCCTTTGACGTCCGGGGCAAACGAGTGGCGCTGATCGGAACTGGATCCAGCGGAGTACAGATCGCCGGCGCGCTCGCCGGGGTCGCCGGTCACCTCGACGTGTATCAGCGCACTCCGGCCTGGGTGCTGCCGAAGATCGACTTCGAGATGAGCCCGCGGATGCGAACGGTGCTGAAAGTGCCGGGCGTGCTGCCGGCGGTCGATGCCGCCGGACGCTGGATGATGGACATCTTCCTCGTGGCCCCGATATGCCACCTGCTGTCGAGACTGTCCGAGCGAACCCTCAAGCGGGTGATGCCCCTCTATGACGCCTACTGCCGCACGCTGTACCGGGGATTGTTGCGAGCAACCGTGCGCGACAAATCCGTCCGGAGAAAACTGCTGCCCCGCTACGGCATCCTGGCCAAGCGCCCGGTGATCTCCAGTGCGTTCCTGCCCATCTTCAACCGGTCCGACACGGCCTTGGTCACCACGCCGATCGAGCGCATCACCGCGACCGGAGTGCAGACCACCGACGGGATCGACCGGCCCGTCGACCTGATCGTCACGGCCACCGGCTACCAGCTGTGGACCGATCCCGAGACCTACCGGCCCGGAACCATCATCGGCCGGGACGGATTCGACCTCGCGGTGCAGTACCGCACCCACGGTCTGCAGAGCTACGCCGGCAGCGCGCACCCCGGCCTGCCGAACCGATGGGAGTTGGTCGGCCCGGTCGGCTTCGTCGGCTTCGCGTGGTTCGACTACCTGCAGACGGTCACCGCCCACGCGGTCCGGATCATCGTCGAGACCCGACGCCGCGGGGCGGTGGCCGCCGAAGTGACGGCCGATGCCTTCGACGAACGTAACCGCAAACTTCAGCGCCAGGGCCGAGCGATGCGGCTCTACTTCACCGAGTGCAATCCCGGGCTGAACACCTACTTCGTCAACTCCCTCGGGCAGGCCGTGTACTACCGGCCCGAAACCATCGCCGCATCAAGGAGATTCAGCCGAACCTCCCCGTTGGAAGATTATGCATTCACGGCGGGGGCATTCACGGCACGGGCATTGACGCCCGAGCCGGCCCCGGCTACCCGGGCAGTGTCCGCATGAGCGACTCGGCGCACCGGCCACTGGAGGGCAGGGTCGCCTACATCACCGGCGCCGCCCGCGGACAGGGTCGTGCACACTGCGTCAGGTTGGCCCGCGCCGGCGCGAACATCGTCGCCATCGACGCCTGCGGACCGGTCGGTGCGCACATCGGATACCCACCCGCGCAGCCCGAGGATCTGGCCGAGACCGTTCGGTTGGTCGAGGACGAGGGCGCCAAGATCTCCGCACACCCCGTTGACGTCCGCGACCTCGCCGGTCAGCAACGGGTGATTGCCAGTGCCATCGAGCAATTCGGCCGTCTCGACACCGTGGTCGCCAATGCCGGTGTGATGAGCTGGGGCCGGGCCTGGGAGATTCCGGCCGAGCAGTGGCAGGAGATGATCGACATCAACCTGACCGGGTTCTGGAACACGATCAAGGCAGCGGCGCCGACGATGATCGAGGCGGGCAACGGTGGGTCCATCATCGCGATCAGTTCCGCCGCGGGCATCAAGGCCGTGCCCGGTGCAGGTCATTACAGCGCAAGCAAGTTCGGCATCGTCGGGCTCACCAACTCGTTGGCAATCGAGTTGGGCGAGTACGAGATCCGGGTCAACTCGGTACATACCTACGGCGTCGACACCCCACTGGGCAACGACCCGTCGCTGTATGCGACCTTCGAACGGCACCCACGCTTTGCCTACAGCTTTTCGCCCGGGGCGCTGGAAACGAATTCCCTGACCCCGCCAGAACAGGTCAGCGAGGTGGTTTTGTTTCTGGCCAGCGACGCCTCAGCCCTGATGACCGGCGCCCAGGTGGCGGCGGACAAGGGCTACCTCAAGATCTAGCCGCCGACCGCCTGCGCCGCCATCGCCTTGGCCCACCGATAGTCGGCCTTCCCGGCTGGCGAGCGCACCACCTTGTCGGTGTGTACGAATGCCTTCGGCATTTTGTATTGGGCGATGTGGGGGCGGCAGGCATCGATCAACTCCGCGTCGGTGGCGGTTTTTCCCTCAGCGAATTGAACGATTGCGACAACTTCGTTGCCCCAGCGTTCCGATGGCCGACCGGTGACCACGACGTCATAGACGCTGGGATGGCTTGCGACTGCCCGTTCGACCTCCTCGGCGAAGATCTTCTCCCCGCCGGAGTTGATGGTCACCGAATCACGGCCGAGCAGTTCGATCCGTCCGTCAGCCAGGTAGCGGGCCTTGTCGCCGGGGATCGAGAACCGCACGCCGTCGATGGTGGGGAAGGTGCGCGCGGTCTTCTCTGCATCACCGAGGTAACCCAGCGGCACGAACACCCGTCGCGCCAGCCAACCCTCACCCTCACCGGGATCCAGGATTCGACTGAAGTCAACCGATACGACCGTCGTGTCGGCCATCGGAGTGAACGTGGCAGCCTGCATATCGGCGCCTTTGGTGGCGATACTGGTCATCTGCGCGCCGGACTCCGAAGCCCCGACGGCATCCATGATGATCAGGTTCGGAAGCGCGGCCAGTAGCCGGTCGCGGATCGTTGGCGACAGCGGCGCGCCGCCGTTGGTCAGGGCCATCAACCCGGTCAGGTCGTAGTCGCCCTTTTCGATGGCGTCGACCAAAGGCCGAGCCATGGCATCGCCCACCACCGGGATGCTCAGCACACGCTCGCGCTCGGCGAGCCGAAGAATGGCGTCGGCGTCGAAATGTTTGACATCGTCGGGCACTGCGACCCAGCCGCCGGCACTGAGCGTGTTGAAGACGCCCCACTGGGCGGCGCCGTGCATCAGTGGCGGCAGGACGAGGAACGACCGCATCCCCGGCGCCGCAAGGGCCTGTTGGGTGAGATCTTCGTAGGAGGTCAACTCCGGGCCGCCGGTGAACGGCCGGCCACCCATGGCGGACATGAAGATGTCATGCTGACGCCACAGCACGCCCTTGGGCATCCCGGTCGTCCCGCCGGTGTAGAGAATGTAGAGGTCGTCTCCGCACGGGGTCGGCATCCCGCCGGCGGGTTGCGCTGTGGCAGTGATGGATTCGTAGTCCACCGCGCCGGGAATCAGTGCATTGCCGGAGTCGTCGGCAACCTGGATGAGAACGTCGAGGTGGGGCAGGCGGTCACGTACGGCGAGTACGTGGGGGGCGAACTCGGCCGAGTAGACCAGCGCGCGGGCGCCGGCGTCGTTGAGAAGGTAGAACAGCTCCTCTTCGACGTAGCGGTAGTTGACGTTGAACGGCGCGACCCGGGCTCGGTAGCCGGCAACCATGGCTTCGAGGTACTCGTTGCCGTTGCGCAGATACAACCCGACGTGGTCCTGCCCGGACTCGTGGCCTTGCAGTTGATCGCGTTCGATGTGACAACCGAGTCCCTGTTGAGTCAGGTAGTGGGCGATGCCGTCGATGCGGGCGTCCAGCTGCGCGTAGCTCAGCCGGCGGTCCCGCCAGATCAGCACAGTCTGTTCCGGGATGGCCGTCGCGACGGTGCCGAACACGGTGGACAGATCGAAGATGGCGTCGGTCATAAGCACACTGTATTCGCCTTCCGGTGGGGGCATAGAGTCTGTCCAAAGCCACCTAACCGACACCATGAGGCCACATCGTGAGCAAAGCCCGGATCGACTTCCCAGCCCGCATCGGAGTCTGGTGGGCCAGCGATAGCTGGCCCATGTCGGCCGCGCAGGACGTGGCGCGGGAGATTGAGGCCCTCGGCTTTGGTTCGCTGTTCATTCCCGAGGTGGGACTGAAGGATTGCCTGGTCGAATCGGCGGCTTTCCTGGCCGCCACCGAGCGCCTCGTGGTGGGCACCGGCATCGCCAACATCCACGCCCGGATCGCCGGAACAACAGAGGGTGGCGCCCGCACGCTGAACGCGCTGTATCCGGGCCGCTTCGTGCTGGGCTTGGGTGTCAGTCACGGGCCGTTGGTGGAAAACATGCTGGGCGGCACCTACGAGAAGCCATTGGCGACCATGCGCGGCTACCTGGACCGGATGGCCGCACTGCCGGCAATGATCGAACCCGGTTCGGGCCGGCCGGTTCGTTTACTCGCCGCACTCGGGCCCAAGATGATCGAGTTGTCGGGCACCCACGCCGACGGCGCGCATCCCTACCTCGTGACCCCCGCGCAGACCGCAGTCACCCGGGAGATCCTCGGCCCGCAGAAATGGATTGTCTCCGAGCAGGCGGTGGTCATCGGCGGTGATGCCGCGGAGCAAATGACTCGCGCGCACC
Organism: Actinomycetota bacterium; assembly: GCA_005789055.1. Taxonomy (GTDB): domain Bacteria; phylum Actinomycetota; class Actinomycetes; order Mycobacteriales; family Mycobacteriaceae; genus Mycobacterium. The sequence goes on along the minus strand of SYAA01000387.1, from coordinate 357 downwards.
TGCACCTGCAGATTTACTCGGGACTGCCTAACTACCGCAATTCGTGGCTTCGGCAGGGATTCGACGAGTCCGATCTGGTTCCAGGCGGATCAGACCGGCTGGCGGCCGGCATCGTCGGCATGGGGTCGGTCGAGCACGCCGCCGCTACGGTGACCGCGCACCTCGATGCGGGCGCCGACCACGTGGTGGTTCAGGTCCTCGGCGACGGCAACCCATCCTGGGATCCGCGCCCCGCGTTACGGGAACTGGCCGCGGCGCTGGGACTGTCCGCCGCTACCTCTTGAGCCAGGCCCGGACGGTGCCGAGGTCACGGGTGTAGTTGTCGTACCACTCGTCGACGAAGATGGATGCGCCGCT
>SYAA01000051.1 GCA_005789055.1 Actinomycetota bacterium | reverse complement strand
TCCACCCTGCTTCGCGCGAACCGCGGGTTCGGCTTCCGGTTGGCGGTCTCCTCCGGCCAGGAACTGGTGACCGGTGCCGCCGACTACGTCGACTACGCGCTCGACGATCCCGGCACAACCCTGATCGCACTGCTTCTGGAAACACCGAGGGCTGTGGGCAGACTGCGCGCCGCCCTGCATCGCGCAGCAGAGCAAGACGTTCCTGTCGTGATTCTGTCGGTCGGCCACTCCCCGCGCGGCCGGGAGATGGTGGCTGCGCACTCCGGAGCGCTGGCCGGCGAGGACATCGGCTGGCAGGCCTTCTGCGCTCAGACCGGCGCGGTCCGGGTGAGCGATATGGCTGAATTGTGCGACACCATCGAGCTTTTCGAGTCCGGCCGACGACGCCGACCGGGTTCGGTCGGGATCGCCACCGTGCACGATTCAGGAGCCGAACGAGCACTGTGCGCCGATCTCGCACATGACTTGGGGGTCGAGTTCGCCGAACTGGGCAACACGACACTGGCCACCATCACCGATCTGCTCGACGAAGGGCTGATCGCCACCAATCCGCTGGACCTATGGGGCACCGGTGCCGACACCCGGACACTGTTCAGCAGCAGTCTTAAGGCGATTGTCGACGATCCCGCAGTCGCGGTGACCGCACTGGCCGTCGACCTGGTCAGCGAGTTCGACGGCGACACCGCGTACCCAGATGCGGTGATCGACGTGGCGACTTACACAGACGCACCGATCGCAGTGTTGGCCTCCGTCGAGTCAGCTGTCGACCGAGACACCGCGACCCGCTTGCGGGCCAGCAGTGTTCCGGTGCTAGTCAATGCTCGCAGCGGAGTCGCTGCGCTTGGACACCTGGCCAACTGGCCGATGCCGAGGAACACCGCTGCCCCGCTGATCGACACCGATCGACAGCAACGCTGGTCATCGCGGCTGGCCTCCCCCGACTGGGATCAGCACGAGGCGTTCGCGCTCCTCGCCGATTACGGCATTGCGGTTCCCGCCTCCGGCGTCGCACGAGGTCTCGATGAGGTGCTGGCGATCGCGGAGGCTGTCGGGTATCCGGTGGCGTTGAAAACTCATGGCGCCGAACACAAGAGCGATGTCGGTGGAGTGGTCCTTGGCATCTCCGATGATGCGGCGTTGATAGGCGCCTACCGGTCGATGTCGGAAAGACTGGGTCCGGCCGTGAGCGTGCATGCCATGGCACGGCCCGGCGTCGAGGTGTCGGTCGGTGTGGTGCGCGACGACAATTTCGGTCCACTGGTGATCGTCGCGGCCGGCGGAACCCTGATTGAATTACTCGCCGACCGCGCCGTCGCATGCCCACCGATTTCGGCGCAGGCCGCACTGGACATGCTGGGATCACTGCGCATGGCACAGCTACTGGGCGGCTGGCGCGGCGACCCCCCGGCCGACGTCGACGCACTCGTTGACATCGTCGTCGGATTCTCCGCACTGGCAACCGAACTCGGCAATGTCCTCGACGCAGTCGAGGCCAATCCCGTCATCGCCTCGCCCATCGGCGCGATTGCCGTAGACGCGTTGGTGATTCGCAGAGATCAGAAGATCGAGTAGACCTTGCGAACGGTTTCGTGGATCTCCCAGGTCCCCGACCAGCCGAGCGGGAACACCGCAATATCTCCCACACCGATCTCCTTGGATGCCCCACCGTCGGGTGTCACCGTCATCCGGCCGGCCACCAGATAAATGACCTCGTTGGTGTCGAGAACCCAGCGCGACGGACCCGGCGCGCACTGCCAGATGCCGGCTGATGCAGTGCCCTGTGCCCAGAGTTCGACGCCGTGGGTCGCCATCGGCGCACCGGTGGCCTCATCCAGTGGGCCCCAGTCCTCCAGTTCGGCGCTGACGGCATCGGCGAGGACAGGGGTGATAACAGCTTCACTCATTTACTGATCCATGCTTTCTCTTGTTGGGCAATGCTTTCCGGGAACGGCAACGAGATCGGATCGGGGGCAAGTCGACTGTTGCCGCGTGCGTCGAACCGATCCAAACCAACGTCAGTCACATCCAGCCAGGTGCACTCATCGGTGATAACGAGGTCGGCAGCCACCTCGGCAACCGCCGGACCCCACATCATGCCGTGTCCCGCCGCGCTGGCCACCACCGTGCCGCTCACTGGGCCGTCGTCGGTGAGCAGTGGACCCAAGATTGGGGTGTGATCGCTTGTGTAGTCGATCGTCGCCGCCCAGGTCCGCCGCAACCCCAACCCCGCTACCGCCGGGAAGATGTGCTCGATACGTTCACGGGCCCGCGAGTAGTAAACCGGGTCAAATTTGACGGCCTCGCCGGGTTGCTCGTCAGGATTGCTCATCCCCCACAGCAGCCCGCCGCCCGCGCCGGGCCGCCAGTAGATACCCGAGGTCACGTCGAACACCATCGGCAGTTCGTTGACGTCCACCGACGGCACCGGTTCGGTGACCACCACCTGATGGCGGGCACCGCCGGCGGGGATCCTCCCGCCGGCCAGCACACCCACCTCCCCCAGGGTCGGACCCCCGGTCAGCACCACGTGTTCGGTGGCGATGGGTCCGGTTGAGGTATCCACGCCGGTCACCCGGCCCGCCACGGTGCGCAGACCGGTGAATGCGCACCGTTCCCTGACATCGACTCGATGGGCCGTCAGCGCAGCGGTGTAGGCCAACACGTTGCGCGACGCCTCGATATATCCATCGCCCGGCGCGTAGGACGCGCCCAACGTGACCCCGGGCGCCAGCCCGGTGCCACGAGCGTCGATATCGGAGCTCGACCACCATTCGACGTCCAGTCCGAGACGCCGCTGCAGAGCGATCCGATCGCGTGCCTGGGCCACCTCGGCGTCGGTGAAACAAGGCATCAGATAACCCTGCGCCACGAAGCCGCAGTCCAGCGGGAAGCGCCCGCCGGTCGAGCGATAAAAATCCTGGGTTCGCATACCTAGCCGAATTGCGGTTTCAGTACCGCCCTGGGCCCGGACCATACCGGCCGCCCGACTGCTCGCGCCCGCACCGAGTGTCTTCGCCTCGAGCAGCACGACCCGCCCGACGCCGCGTTCTGCCAGCTGAACCGCAGTCCACGCCCCGACCGTACCGCCGCCGACAACCACCACATCGGCGTGATCGGAACTGGTCATAGCACCAGACCGTGGCATAGACTGAACGCTCAGTCAATAGGAGCGGAGAGCGCGGCCGATGTACGGG
>SYAA01000386.1 GCA_005789055.1 Actinomycetota bacterium | reverse complement strand
TCGGCCGGTAAGACAACTCTCGGCGGGTCCGAAGCCTTCGCTCTGCACGACACCTACGGCTTCCCGATCGAACTCACCCTGGAGATGGCCGCCGAGGCCGGACTGACGGTCGACGAACTCGGTTTTCGGGAACTGATGGCCGAGCAACGCCGCCGCGCCAAGGCCGACGCCGCCGCCCGCAAGCACGCGCATGCCGACCTGTCGGCGTTTCGCGAACTCGTCGATGCGGGTCCGACGGAGTTCACCGGCTTCGACGAGTTGACATCACAGGCGCGAATCCTCGGCATTTTCGTCGACGGCAAACGCGTACCGGTGGCGGCCCATCACCCGCGCGTGCACTCCGAATCGGCGCCACCGGAACGGGTCGAGATCGTGCTGGACCGAACCCCGCTGTATGCCGAATCCGGCGGACAGATCGCCGACGTCGGTGTTATCGCAGCAGGAGCTGCAAAGGCCGCAGTGACCGATGTGCAGAAGATCGCCAAATCCGTCTGGGTGCACCGAGTCAGTGTCGAATCCGGCGAGTTCGTTGAGGGCGACGCCGTCATCGTCGACGCCGATCCCCGTTGGCGCCATGGCGCTACCCAGGCGCACTCCGGCACTCACATGGTGCACGCGGCACTGCGAGAGGTGTTGGGCCCCAACGCAGTTCAGGCCGGATCGCTCAATCGACCCGGATATCTGCGATTCGATTTCAACTGGCAGGGCGCGCTTACCGAAGATCAGCGTGGTCAGGTCGAGCTGGTCGCCAATCAAGCCGTCGAGGCCGATTATCCGGTGAATACCTTTCTCACCGGAATTGAGAAGGCCAAATCGATGGGAGCGATGGCACTCTTCGGCGAGCAGTACCCCGACGAGGTCAGGGTGGTCGAGATCGGTGGGCCGTTCTCCCTGGAACTGTGCGGCGGCACTCATGTGCGCAACTCAGCACAGATCGGGCCGGTCACCGTCCTCGGCGAATCTTCGGTGGGCTCGGGCGTGCGGCGGGTCGAGGCGTTCGTGGGTCTGGATTCCTTCCGCTACCTGGCGAAGGAGCGTGCGCTGATGGCCGGACTGGCGTCCTCGCTGAAGGTGCCCTCCGAGGAGGTTCCGGCGCGGGTGGCGACGCTGGTCGAGCGGCTCAAGTCCGCCGAGAAGGAACTGGAGCGCGCTCGACTCTCGACGGCACGTGCCGCGGCGGGTGACGCCGCCGCCGCTGCGCAGCAGGTCGGTAAGGTTCGTCTGGTGGCCCAACGCATGGAGACCGGGATGAGCGCCGCGGACCTGCGGTCCCTGGCCGCAGACATCCGGGGGCGACTGGGGTCGGAACCGGGCGTCGTGGTTCTGATCGCTGAGGTGCCCGGGGATGGTGACGGCGGCGCCGTGCCGTTCGTGGTTGCGGCCAACAAGGCGGCTCAGGACGGCGGCGTCCGTGCCGGCGACCTCGTCGGCGCGGTGGCCGCCGCGGTAGGCGGCCGTGGTGGCGGAAAGGCTGACCTGGCGCAGGGCTCGGGAACCAACCCGGCAGGTATCGACGCCGCACTGGCCGCGGTGCGCGCCGAGTTGGCCGGCGGCTGACGGCCGCCCATGCCCGTACAGAACCGTCTGCCGGACCGGCCTGGAATCGACGACCCAGGCCGTGGCCGGAGGCTCGGCATCGATGTGGGCACAGTTCGGATCGGCGTTGCGGTCAGCGACCCGGACGCCGTGCTGGCTACGCCGGTGGAGACGGTCCGCCGGGACCGGGGGCGTGCATACCTGCGCCGGATTGCGGCGCTCGTCGTTGAGATGGACGTCGTCGAGGTTGTGGTCGGCCTACCGCGCACCCTTGCCGACCGTGCCGGATCGTCCGCCGGTGACGCGATCGACGTGGCCGAGGCCATCGGCCAGCACATTGGCCCGGTGCCGGTACGACTGGCCGACGAGCGGTTGACCACTGTCAGCGCGGCGCGGGCGCTCCGAGAGGCAGGGGTGCGAGCCAAGGAACAACGGGGGATGATCGACCAGGTTGCTGCAGTGACGATTTTGCAGGGCTGGCTGGACCAACGCCGCACCGCGGCCATGACACGAAGAGAGTGACGATGCCCGAAGATCTGCAACCCGATCGGGCCCAATCCGATCATCGGGCTGAGCCGCAAGCTGTCGGCGCGCCTCGTCCGACTGCCGGCGAGCACCGGCGCAGCGACCGTCGACGTGGCCGGACCGCAGTTCTGGTGGGGCTGTTACTGGCAGTCGCGCTCGGGGCGTGGCTGCTCGGCCCCAAGCTCTTCGGCACTCCGAAAGCGCCCAGCGATTTCGTCGGCGAGGGCAAGGAGGACATCGTCATCGAGGTCAATCCGGGCGATTCGGGATCGGTGATTGCCCAAAACCTGGTGGACCGGAACGTCATCGCCGATGTCGGGATGTTCATCTCCGCGGCCTCCGGCAATGCCGCGTTGGCCGCGATCCAGCCGGGCTACTACCAACTGCGCACCGAGATCCCGGCGGCCACCGCGGTCCAGAAGTTGACCGATCCCGCTTCGCGGGTGGGCAAGCTCGTCATCCCGGAGGGCAAGCAACTCGACGACATCTCCGTCATCGGCAGCGACACGGTGACCAAAGGTATTTTCACCCTGATCTCCGAGGCCAGCTGCCTGGACCTCAACGACGCGACACGATGCGTATCGGCCGAGGATCTCAGGGCCGCCGCCGGCGACGGTCCTGCGTCGTCGCTGAACGTGCCGGACTGGGCCGTCGAAGGCGCCAGCACGATGGGCCAGAGCTACCGGCGACTTGAGGGCCTGATCGCGCCCGGAACGTGGAACATCAACCCGGAGGCATCGGCCAAGGACATCCTCGCCAAGCTTGTCGCAGAGAGCGGAGAGCATTACGTCGAAGGGGGCCTGCTTGAGGCGGCCACCACCATGAACATCTCGCCGTATGAGGTGCTGATCGTGGGCTCGCTGGTGCAGAAGGAGGCCCAACCCGCAGATTTCGCCAAGGTGGCCCGTGTCATCTACAACCGCTTGGCCAGCGATTACGACCGTCTGGAGTTCGACTCGACGGTGAACTACCCGCTCGATCGCCAAGAGGTGGCCACCACCGACAAGGACCGGGAAACCAAGACACCGTGGAATACCTATGCCATGCCCGGCCTACCTGCCACGCCCATCTGCTCGCCGGGTGACGAGGCACTGGCGGCGGCCGAACGCCCGGAGCCGGGGGATTGGCTGTACTTCGTGACAGTCAATACCGACGGCACCACATTGTTCACTGCCGACTATCAGGAGCACCTGGCAAATCGGGACCTGGCGCTCAGCAGTGGCGTCCTCGACTCCGGGCGGTGAACCGCGTGCACAGCGCAGTGAACTCCGCGGCTGCGCCAGGCCGGTGACGGCGCGGAAGGCGGCAGTTCTCGGCTTTCCGGTTGCGCATTCACGCTCGCCGCAGTTGCATCTGGCCGCTTACCGGGCACTGGGTCTCGATGACTGGACCTACGACCGGATTGCCTGCACAGCCGACGAACTGCCCTCTGTGATAAGCGGTTTCGGTCCGGAATGGGTTGGTGTTTCGGTCACCATGCCGGGAAAGTTCGCCGCGCTGCGCTGTGCTGATGAGCGAACCGAACGCGCGCAGTTGGTCGGCTCTGCCAACACCCTGGTGCGTACCCAGAGCGGCTGGCGCGCCGACAACACCGATGTCGACGGTGTGGCCGGCGCCCTGGGTCACCGCCGCGACCTGACCCGGGCGATCGTGCTGGGGTCGGGCGCGACCGCACCGGCGGCCGTCGTCGCACTAGCCTCGATGGGCGTCACCGACATCACCGTGGCGGCGCGCAGTCAGGACCGGGCCGCCCGATTGCTCGACCTTGGGACAACTCTGGGGGCGCGCACCTCGTTCGCCGACCTGGCCGACATTGATGTGATCGACACCGGCCTGGCCTCACAGGTCGAGCGCGCCGAGGTCCTCGTCAGCACGATTCCTGCCGAAGCGGCGGCGCGGTACGCGTCGAGTTTTGCGATGGTTCCGGTGCTGCTGGACGCGATTTACGACCCCTGGCCGACCCCGTTGGCGCACGCGGTCGGCCGCGCTGGCGGGCAGGTTATCGGCGGCCTGCAGATGCTGTTGCATCAGGCCTACAGTCAGGTCGAACAATTCACAGGCCAGCCCGCGCCGCGGCAGCAGATGGCAGCGGCCCTGGATTAGCGTGCCGGTCCATGAGTGCCGTTGGACCGTTGGCCGCGGCCGCCCTGACCGCCTGGGCGGCCGCGCTGATCACTGCTGATGTCCGGCACCGCCGGCTGCCCAACGTGTTGACTCTGCCTGGTGCGCTCGCCATCCTGAGCTGGGCACTCGGCGTCGGTCTGGCGAAACCCGCAATCCTGGGCGCGCTGGCGCTGAGCGGCGTTTACCTCGCCGTGCATCTCGTCGACCCGGCCGGACTCGGCGCCGGGGACGTCAAGCTGGCGGTGGCTCTGGGCGCGCTGACGGGCGCGTTCGGTTTACCGGTGTGGTTGATCGGCGCGCTCGGCGCGCCGCTGCTCACCGCGGTGGCGGGGGCGGTCGCCGTGCTGCGCCGGCGGGGTGCACTGGTGCC
>SYAA01000050.1 GCA_005789055.1 Actinomycetota bacterium | reverse complement strand
CCCGATGAATCCGACGTCGCCGGTGACGTCGGATCCGGCCGAGTAAATCGCCGTCAACGCCTGCCCGGCGATGTTGGCGTGGGTGAGCACGGCCCCCTTGGGGTGTCCGGTGGTGCCGGAGGTGTACATGATCAGCGCCGGGCTGTCCCCGGGGACGTCCGCCGGCGGCGGCGGCTCACCCTCCTCGGCGAGGAGGTCCTCGTAGCCAAGAACGCCGTCGGCTCCGGTCGGTGCCTCGGCGACGATCACCGTGGACAGCACCGCGGTGATGTCACGCACCGCGGCCGCGAGCGGTGCCAGCGCGGGTTCGGTGATGACGACTGTGGCTCCGCAGTTCTCCGCGACATAGGCCAATTCCGGCTCGGTGAGCCGGAAGTTAACCGGGACGGCGATGGCGCCGAGGCGATTGGCTGCCAGCGTGGCCTCGATGAACTCCGGGCGGTTGAGCATCAGGATCATCACCCGATCGCCGAAGCCGATTCCGCGTCGGTGCAGTGCCCCGGCCAACGAGGCGACCCTGCCCGCAAGACCGGCCCAGGTGATAGTCCGGCCCTCGAACCGCAGCGCGGTCGCAGCCGGCTGCATCAGCGCATGACGATGGAGTTGGGTGATCCAGTTCTGCCGACGGGACAGGTAGGGCTCTTCGGTGTCAGGTCCGAAGCTGACGGGAAGGTCCACCGCTACGGCCCGCCCGACAGGTGCTCCGCGCGGCCCTTCAGGTTATTCGCGAGATGGTCAAGGGCATCGTTGACGAGCTTCTTCATCATCACGTTTGGCATCGGGAAGGTGGTTTCGACGTCAAGGTCGACGGTCAGCAGGCTCGATGCGCCCATCTCGACAACCGAGAACAGTTGTTCCTGCTTGCTGAACAGCTCGCCCTGCTGCATCACAGTCTGAATCTGCATCGGGCTCGGGTAATACACAGCCTGAATGTAGGTGCCCGCGTTTCCGGCGATCTCGGTGTCGACACGCAACTGACTGGGCCGACCGTCGTTGTATCGGGCCAGTATGTAGACCGCCTTGACCTCGTCGTTCCACTGCGGGTAGGCCTCGAAATCCGACACTATGCCCAAGATCGCCGCCGCGTCGGCGCCGACCTCAACGGTCTGGCTGACGAGGGGCACCGGCCGATCATATCGGTGGGCATTCGGCGCGGATCTTCTCGTCGCGGATCAACCCGCGCAACAGGGCGGTACTGAATTCGGCAGCGACCTCCGAGGCCGTCCGGCGCCCGTCCGGCCGAAGCCAACGGTAGGCGCCCATCGTCATCCCGATGTACCCCAGGGCCACCACGTGCGAGTCGCAGTCGAAGAACTCGCCGTCGGCGATTCCGCGGTCGATCAGGCCGGCGACATGCTCGTAGACCTGGGTCTCCTTCTCGAGCACCTCGGCCACCTGCTCGTCGGTGAACCACTCGGTGATGTAGGGCTGCTCCTGGAAATACACCGCCGCACCTTCCGGGTTCTCGGCGATGTTCTTCAGCAGGCGCACCGTGTACTGGTAGAGCGCCTCGCGGGCGGTCCAGGACGGGTCATCATGGACGGCCGCCAGGGTGTTTTCGGCCGCCCGGCGGTAGATGTCGAACAGGATCAGCGACTTACTCGCGTAGTAGTGGTAGACCGTCGCCTTGTTGAGACCCACAACATCGGCCACGTCATCCATCCGGGTGCCGTGGTAACCCCGTGCGGCGAACAGTTTGGTGGCCACGGCCAACAACTCTTCGCGGCGGGTCGGCCCGTTCTCCGGTGGCATGGGGCGTCCTTGCTCTGGCGACTCAATCAAATGACTCAATCAACTGGTTGGCTAGTGTAGGCATCTGCCCCCGATCGGCCGCACCCGGCGGTCGGGCGCGATACAGTCAAGGTGCCCCGATGGAGAACCCGTCGTCCCGAGGAGGTTTCGCCCGATGGATCCCAATCCCGATTACGACCTCACCGACGAGATCGAGTACTTCTTCAGCTGGTTCCCGTGGGCACTGCGCGGCACCGACTGGACCGGCACCCCGGCCTACCCGCCGGTCTGAGTCAGGCCAGGCGTTCGGTCAACATGGACTTGACCGTCGGCCAGTCTTGACGGGTCACGCTGTAGTAATTCGAGTGCCGGATTCGGCCACCGGGCATGACCATGTGATTGCGAAACGTCCCCTCCCGCGTCGCGCCGATTCCAAGCAGAGCGGCATTCGCCTTGGAATTCAACGCGTCGGTCTTGAATTCGACCCGGTTCGCGCCGAGGGTCTCGAAGGCGTGGGTCAGCTGCAGTAGTTTCGCCTCGCCGTTCGCACCGCTGCGCTGGTGCGCGAGCCCGATCCACGTCCACCCGATCTCCAAACGCCGGTGTTCGGCCGCGATCGACATGAACCGGGTGCTGCCGATGGCGCGTCCTGATGCCAGGTCGACGGTGGCGAAGGGCACCTCGGCCCCAGTCGCCGCCTCGGCGAGGGCGGACTCCAGCCAGGTGCGAAGTTCCGCGGCGTTCGCCGGCTGGACCATCACCCACCGCCACAGCTCACCCTCGAACGCGACCCGGGCGAGGTCGTCCAAGTGCCCGATCGAGAGCGCCTCGAGTCGCACGATGCTGCCCTCGAGCGTGACCGGCTCAACCCAGCGACCCCTCACCAATCAGCCCTCACCAGTCCGCGGGGAAGTAGTCCTTGAGGAACACCCCGTAGAGGTCAACTCCGGCCTCACCGGACACGATCGGGTCATACACCCGGGCCGCGCCATCGATGAGATCGAGCGGAGCGTGGAAGCCTTCCTCCGCCAGCCGAATCTTCGTCGGCAACGGCCGCTCGTCCGTGATCCATCCGGTGTCGACACTGGTCATCAGAATCGAGTCGGTGTCGAACATTTCCCCCGCGCTGGTACGGGTGAGCATGTTCAATGCCGCCTTGGCCATGTTGGTGTGCGGGTGTCCGGGTCCCTTGTAACGCCGGGAGAACACCCCCTCCATCGCCGACACGTTCACCACGTAGGTGCGTCGCGCCGCCGAGGCGGCCATTGCAGGGCGCAGCCGGCTGATAAGCAGGAACGGGGCGGTGGTGTTGGCCAGTTGGACCTCGAGCATCTCCAACGGCTCGACCTCGTGCACGTGCTGAGTCCAGCTGTTCACGGGGTGGTGGTCGGGTAGGAGTCCGCCCGCGTCGATAGCGGTGCCGGCCGCGATGCGTCGCAGCGAACTCGATCCGGCGGCAAGCGCGGATTCGCTCAGCCCCTCAGCCTGCGCGACCGAGGCGGCCAGCGCTTGGGGATGCGCGTCGGATGCGCGTCCAAACGTCATCAGTTCGGGCAGCGGGCCCTGAGGCAGCGGCGCGAGTTCGGCCTCGACCAGTGGTGTGTAAGCCCCGGGTGACCGGCGCACGGTCTGGGCGGCGTTGTTGATCAGGATATCCAGCGGCCCAGCGTCGGCCACGGCACCGGCGAGGTCGACCACCTGAGCCGGGTCGCGCAGGTCGATGCCGACGACGCGCAGCCGGTGCAGCCAGTCGGAGGAGTCCGGGGCCTGAGTGAACCTCCGGACGGCATCACGGGGAAACCTGGTCGTGATCGTCGTGTGGGCGCCGTCGCGCAGTAGGCGCAGGGCGATGTACATGCCGATCTTCGCGCGCCCGCCGGTGAGCAGGGCTCGCCTGCCGCTGAGATCGGTGCGGGCCTCCCGCTTGGCATGGTTGAGCTGTGCGCAATCCGGGCACAGCTGGTGGTAGAACGCGTCAACCCGGGTGTAGTGCTGTTTGCAGATGTAGCAGGCCCGCGACCGCAGCAGAGTGCCCGCGCTCGGCGCGCTGACTGAGACGGAGAGCGGGATGCCGCGGGTTTCGTCGTCGATGCGGTCCGGTGCCCCGGTCGCTGTCGCGGCGACGACCGCGCGGTCGGCTTCGGCGATCTGCAACCGCTTGGAGTCCCGGCGGGATTTCTTCACCGACTTGAACATGCGTGCGGTAGCTCGGCGGACCGCGATGAAATCGGGATGGCGCTCATCGAGCTGATCCAGGTCCGCGAGAACCTCCAGCGTCACCCGCAATCGCTCCGGATCGATACCGGACTTCCCATCGGAGGCCACAGATGATTCTAGCCAGTTGCTAGGGTGCACTCCTTGTGACTGATCGGACGACCACGGCTCCGCGTCCGCATCCGGACCGTTTGATGCTCGCGTGCTATCCGGTTGT
>SYAA01000385.1 GCA_005789055.1 Actinomycetota bacterium | reverse complement strand
GGCTGAGCACGACGATCCCCGCAGACCATGCGCGCGTGATCGTCACCAGCCGACGGTAGCTCTCAGGACTCGACGGACGTGAGCCGATGTGCGCGTTCGGCGAGAGCTTGCCAGCGGGTCCATTCAGCCAGCCGTTGCTCGTAATCACCCTTGGCCACCGCGAAGGCATCCTTGCCGAAGAAGACCCGAAGCGGAGGGTCTTTCGCGTCGACGATTTCGAGGATCGCCGACCGGGCGGCTTCTGGGTCGCCCAGGTCGGTCCGGCGTTCGGTCCGGGCCGACTCGAACTCCGTGCGCTGAGCGGCGTAGGCATCCAAAGGTTCGGCATAGGGCGCCGCGGCGAGCCAGTCGGTTTGGTATCCGCCAGGTTCGATGATCGTGACGCGAACACCAAAGGAAGCCACTTCGGCGGCCAGCGCCTGCGACAGTCCCTCCAGCGCCCACTTGGACGCGTGATAAATGCCGAGGTTGGCGAAGGCGGTCACGCCGCCGATCGAAGAGACTTGAATGATGTGGCCAGCGCGTTGTCCCCGAAGATAGGGCAACACGGCCTGGGTGATCCACAGCGGTCCGAAGAAATTGGTGTCGATCTGGGTACGGGCTTCGGCTTCGGACAGTTCCTCGACGAATCCGTACTGACCGTAACCGGCGTTGTTGACGACGATGTCGAGTCGGCCGAACCTGCCGTGCGCTGCCTCTACGGCATCGAAACACCCTTGGCGATCAGTGACGTCGAGCCGGATCGGTTCGAGGGCCTCGCCGTAGGTGTCGCGCAATGATGTCAGCGCTGAGGTGTCCCGCGCGGTCGCGGCGACGACGTCCCCGCGCTCAAGTGCGGCGACGGCCCATTGTCGGCCCAGCCCCCGGGATGCCCCGGTGATCAGCCATACCTTGCCACTCATCTGCTCACACCCCTTGCTGGCGTTTCCGCGCGATCAGCAGAATAGTGCCGAGGGCGGTGGCCGCGCCTAACGCGAAGACCGCGGTGAAGCTACCTTCCGATGGGTGCCCGTCGACGCCGGGGGTGAGCAGCACCCCAACCAACGCGGCGGCCAGTGCGGCACCAACCATCCGGACGATGGCGTTGAGGCTGGTGGCGATTCCCGTCTCTTCCGCGGCCACATCCCCAATGATCAATACCGGTAGTGCACCGTAGGCCAAGCTGATGTAGGCGTTGGTGAGCAGCCCGGCGACAATGATCTGCCAAGGCGCCGAATGCCATCCGATGAGCATGGTGAAGCCGGTGAATCCAGCGGCTGCGCCGACCGTGATCACCCGGCGGGCACCGAAGCGCTCGATGCAGCGACCGCTGACGAGGGCGGTCAACGCTGCGGCCAGGGCACCCGGCAACAGGAACTCAAGGCTGGCGTCGAGCACCGAGGCGCCGAATCCGTACCCGCTTCCGGCGGGCGCCTCGACGAAGCCGGTCAGTCCCAGGAACGAGAAGTACAAGCCCATGCCGACCAACAGGGTGGCGGCATTGGCGATCAGAACGGGCCCGCGGCGCAGCATGGCCGTGGAGACCAACGGATGTGCGCTGCGACGGCTCCACGACCACCAGCCGGACAGCACTGTGATGCCGACCACGCCGGTGCCCAGCGTGGCGACTGAGAGCCAACCCCAGTCGTGGCCCTGGGTGATCATCAGCATCAGCGCCGACAGCCCGACAGCGAGACTGATACCGCCGAGCCAATCCACCGACGCGCGCTCCCGGTGCCTTCGGCTCGGGATCACCACGACCGCGATGACAACCGCCAACGCGGTGAACGCGGCGCAGAGCCAGAACACGCGGTGGTAGGAAGCGCCGGCGGGCATCAGTAGTCCGGTCAACACCAGTCCCGCGCCGCCGCCGAAACCGAGCATCGCCGACAGCACTGCGATCGACCGGACTAGCCGGTCGGCGGGCACCTCGTCACGCAGGATCGACACGGCGATCGGGTACAGCGAGAACGCGGTGCCCTGCATTACCCGCGCCAGCAGCAGCAGCGGTATGGACGCCGTGGTGGCGGCCAGCAGCGAGCCGGCCAGAACCAGGGCCAACACCGCGAGCAGCACGCGTTTCTTGTTGCGCAGATCCGCCAGGCGTCCGATCAGGGGCGTGCCGGCCGCCGCGGCAAGCAGATTCGCGGTCACCACCCAGCTGACGGCGTCCGCGGAAGCATTGAGTTGGCGGCCGATCACGTCGAGCACCGGCACGACTGCGGTCTGCAGGATCGACACCGTGAGGACGACCAGGCTCAGTGCCGCAACCAGAAGACGGGGGCGATGTACGACCGATGCCGTCAGCGGGCGGGTGTCGGCCACGACGGTCATGACTTGCTTGCGCCGAACAACTCGGCTCCCGGGGCGTCGGTGCGGGCGTTGCCGGCGAAGTCGATCTGGGCGGCCGGGTTGGCGATGGAGGTGACCATCGCGGTGCCGAACGGGCCGGCATCGTCGAACAGCGTCGCGGTGCCGACGGCCACGCCGGCCGCGGCGGACCGTGAGTCACCCTGAACGCCGATGAACTCGCTGCGCGGCAACCGAGACATGCTCACCGTCAGATCGCCGTTGATGTAGCCGATGCCGCGGGTGCCGAGATTGATCACCATGTTCGCGGCGGCTTCGGCAACGACCACCGCACGGACGAAGGGGCTCAGTTCCTCGCCGACGACGACGTCGACACCGCGGTAGTAGGCCCGCTTGGTTGCGGTGTTCTGGTGCTCGGCGCCCAGCACGCTCCAACCCGCCGGGTCGCTGCCGACCGACAGGGCGTCGCGCGCAGCATCCTTCGGCGCGGTGAACACCGGTTCGGTGGTCCACTCCTCTCCGGGAGGGGCTTCGGAAGTGAGGTACTGCACGGCGGTGGCCCGAGCAACGATCCAGTCGCCCTGGATCACATCGCATTCGGCGTAGCGGACTCGTCGGCCCTCCCGGATCAGTCGGGTCTGGGTGCGGGTGGGGACCTGGCGGGCCGGCTTGAGCAGGTCGATGGTGAAGCGGGCCGGGGTGAACCCGGCCTGGCCGTAGTCACGTTCCAGCGCGCGAGCCGCCAGACCGGCGACGGCGGGGCCGCTGATCAGGGACTCGCCCCAGTGGCCTCCCGCCGCGGCGGTCGGGTCGAAGGTGCCGTCATCGTTCGACATGAAGTAGGCGGTGGCGGTTTCGGCGGTGGTGAGGGGAGTGGTCATGTCGGCTCCTTCGGGTCTGGCTTGAAAATCTGCGGCCTGCTGGCCGGACATCTCAACGATCCGGGTTTTCGGGCCTGTCTCTTATCGGCTTATCGGCCCCTGAATCGGGTGAACCCGGCTTCCACCGATCGGGGGACAGCGGACGGCGTCGATTGCCGCCCGATGCCCGACGGGTTGCCTGCCCTACGCTCGGGTCACGCACGGGAGGCGCACATGGAGCATTTCGACATTGCGATCATCGGAACCGGTTCGGGGAACTCGATTCTCGACGAGCGATACGCCGACAAGCGCATCGCCATCTGCGAGCAGGGGGTCTTCGGCGGCACCTGCCTGAACGTGGGGTGCATCCCCACCAAGATGTTCGTCTACGCCGCGGACGTGGCCCATACCGTGCGCGAGTCCGCCCGCTTCGGGGTTGACGCGCATATCGACGGCGTCCGCTGGTCCGACACCGTCTCGCGGGTCTTCGGCCGCATCGATCCGATAGCCGAAGGCGGGGAGAACTACCGTCGCTCCGCACCGAACGTCACGGTGTATTCCAGCCACACGCGGTTTGCGGGCCGAAGCGCCGAAGGCTTTCGGTTGCGTACCGACGCCGGCGCGGAGTTCACCGCGGAGCGCGTCGTAATCGCCGCCGGATCCCGGGCGATGGTGCCCGAGGTGATCGCCGACTCCGGGGTCGAGTTCCACACCAGTGACACCATCATGCGGATCCCCCAGTTACCCGAGCATCTGGTGATCGTGGGCGGCGGATTCATCGCCGCGGAATTCGCCCATGTTTTCTCCGCTCTGGGCAGTCGCGTCACCGTGGTGATCCGGGGCGCTGCGATGCTGTCGCACTGCGATGAAACGATCCGGGACCGGTTCGCCGACATCGCTGCCACGAAGTGGGATATCCATTCGAACCGCACGCCTGCGGAGGTGCGGCGCGATGGCGCCGAGATCATGATTGGGCTCAGTGACGGCTCGAGTGTGCGCGGCGACGCCTTGCTTGTAGCTACCGGACGTATTCCCAACGGCGATCTGCTTGACGCCGAATCGGTTGGGGTGGCGCTTGAGGGAGCCCGCGTTGTCGTCGACGAGTGCCAGCGCACGTCGACGCCGGGCATCTTCGCCCTCGGCGACGTCTCCTCGCGCGATCAACTCAAACACGTCGCCAATCACGAGGCCCGGGTTGTGCAGCACAATCTGCTGCAGGACTGGGACAACACCGCCAACATGGTGGCCTCCGACCACCGGTATGTGCCCTCGGCGATCTTCACTGAACCACAGATCGCGACAGTCGGATTGACCGAAAAGCAATCTCTGGCAGCCGGTTTCGACATCAACGTCAAGGTGCAGGATTACGCCGACGTCGCATACGGCTGGGCGATGGAGGACACCACCGGCATCGCCAAGATCATCGCTGAGCGCGGCACCGGAGCGATCCTGGGTGCACACATCATGGGCTTCCAGGCATCAACCCTGATTCAGCCGCTGATCCAAGCGATGAGCTTCGGTCTGACGGCCTACGACATGGCCCGTGGCCAGTATTGGATCCACCCGGCGTTGCCCGAGGTGATCGAGAACGCGCTCCTGGGCTTGGGCGGGGAGCCTTCCGAACCGGGAGCGCGGGCACACTGATACCGGCATCACCGGTTGCGGGCCCGCCAACTGCGATACCCGCGGTGCGCGGCGAACGCGCCGATGATCGCGGTCAGACACCAGACGACAATGGCCGCGTAGGCCACTGGCGAGTTGAGGTCGGAGATCGACGCTCCCAGCGCGGTGTAGACGAACGCCCGCGGC
>SYAA01000049.1 GCA_005789055.1 Actinomycetota bacterium | reverse complement strand
ATGCCGACACCGTCGACAGCGCATTCAGCCCGGGCTGACGACGAAGACGGTGATGGGTGTGCGGCGCTTCCTGGCGATGGTGGCGGCGCTGACCCTGGTATTGCTCAATGCGGCCCCGGCACTGGCAGTCCCCCCACCCGAGATAGATCCAGAGGCGACACCGGCGGACACCGTCGATCCCGAGTTACCCTTCGAACAACGTCGCTACTGCTCGGCACCGACCACGCTGCCGAATTCTGAATTCCGCGATCCGCCCTGGGCCTACGACTATTTAGACATCCGTGGGGCACAACGGTTCGCCACCGGGGCGGGGATCACGGTGGCGGTGATCGACACCGGAGTGAACGCCTCCCCGCGGGTTCCCGCCGAACCCGGCGGCGATTTCATCGACGCGGCCGGAGACGGGTTGTCCGACTGCGATTCGCACGGAACCATCACCGCATCCATCATCGCCGGCCGGGGCGCCCCGACGGACGCGTTCATCGGTGTGGCACCCGACGCGCGGCTGATCTCCTTGCGCCAGACGTCGGAGGCCTTCGAACCGGTGGACGTGCAGGTCGACCCGAATGACCCCAACACCACTCCGGCGGCGGCGTCGATTCGCAGTCTGGCGCGGGCCATCGTGCACGCGGCCAATCTTGACGCCGGTGTGATCAACATCAGCGAAGCGGCCTGCTTCAAGGTGGCCAGACCGGTCGATCAGGCCTCGCTGGGCGCAGCGCTGACCTACGCCGTCAATTTCACAGGCGCGGTGGTCGTCGTCGCGGCCGGCAACACCGGCGGTGATTGCAACCAGAACCCGCCGATCGACCTGTCCGGGCCCAACGATCCTCGCGGCTGGCAGGACGTCCAGACGATCGTCACGCCGGCGTGGTACGACTCCCTGGTGCTGACGGTCGGTGGTATCGCACCGACCGGGGTGCCGAGTCCCTTCTCGATGCAGGGTCCGTGGGTGGGTGCGGCAGCACCCGCCGAGGACGTCACCGGTTTGGGCGGTGACGGCGAACCGGTGAACGCCCTGCAGGGCGCTGACGGGCCGGTCCCGATCGCCGGAACATCCTTTGCCGCGGCCTACGTGTCGGGTGTGGCAGCCCTTGTGCGACAGCGCTTTCCGGAGTTGACGCCGGCAGAGGTCATCGACCGGATCGTGTCCACCGCGCGCAATCCCGGCGGCGGCGTCGACAATGCCGTCGGCGCGGGGGTCATCGATGCGCACGATGCGCTCACGTGGGACGTTGCGACCGGCCCCGAGGAGGCGTTGCCCACTATCCAACAGCTGCCGCCCCCGGTCGTGGTGCCGCCGCCTGATCGTGGGCCGATCACCGCCGTGGCGGCCGGGGTCCTGGGCCTGGGAGTGCTGCTGGCATTGGTGGCTCTGGCCGGACGGGCGTTGAAGCTCCGATGAAGATCTCCCGGAGTCCACTGCGGCTGAGGTTCAGCACCGGTTACGCACTCGTCGTCGGCATTGCGGTCCCCGCTCTGGTGTTCCTCGTCCTCGACACCCGCCACCAACGCTGGGCCATCGCGGTGGTGGCGGCGGCCGCGGTGCTGGCGTTGGTCACCTTCCGCGGACGGCGGCTGACAGGGTGGGTGCGGACGTTGTTCGGGTGGATCGGGCGACGCCGCCGGGCGCCGGAGACGGCGTCGAAGGCCGTCGTCGGCGCCACCGTGCTGCCGGGTGATCCGGTGGCCGTGCGCTGGCAGGGCGAGACCCTGGTCGCGCTCATCGAACTCTTTGCCCGCCCCTTCACCCCGACCGTGATCGTCGACGGTCAGGCCCGAAGCGAGGACGTGCTGGACACCGCGATGCTGGAGCAGTTGCTGGCGGTGCACTGCCCGGACCTCGAGGCCGACGTGGTCTCTGCCGGGTACCGGATCGGCTCGACCGCATCCGCCGACGTACTGAGCATGTACGACGACGCCGTCGGATCGGACCCGGCACCGGCGCACCGCCGCACCTGGCTGCTGCTGCGCGCCGACCCACTACGCACCCGGCACTCGGCGCAGCGCCGCGATGCCGGCGCCGCAGGCTTGGCCCGCTACCTGGTGGCCTCGACGACGCGCATCGCCGACCGGTTGGCCGGAGCCGGAATCGACGCACGCTGCTGCGCCGACTTCACCGATTTCAACGCCGCCACGATGATCAGCTTCGAACGGGAGAACTGGTCGAGGCTGCGCGGACCCGATTCGGTCACCGCGGCGTTCACCGCCGCGGGCGGTCCGGACGTGTGGTGGTCGGTGCCCGCGGATCGCACCATTACTCGGATCCGCATCGGCGTCGGGGCCGCACCGCGCTCCACGGTGTTGTTGACCACCGCGACGAAACGCAAGAAGCCGAAGGGATTCGCCCCGCTGTCCGGGGCCCAACGGGCGGCGTTGGACGGCCAGGACCTCTTCGGCGACCAGCACTGGCCGGTGCTGATCGGATCGGCCGGGGTCCTGGTGGGCGAGAACCCCGACGGTTACCGGGTGTACCTACCGTTCGACGACGTCGATTCCTGCGTCGTAGTGGGCGAGGCACAGAATCCGGCCTGGTTTGCGGTGCGCGCCGCCGCCGCGGGCGGGCGAGTCACACTGGAATCTCCGCTGGGTGCACTGGCCGAGATGATCGGCGCGGACATCGGCGCCGTATCGCAAGTGGTGTGGCCGGGAGCCGTCACCCATCTCGGTGGACAACCCGGCATCGGCCGGGTGGTGTTGCGGGACAACCAAATAGCAACGCCCAGGCACCAGGGATTGGCAGTTCGGCCGATCTCCCTGGACGGGGAGAGCCGCTTTATAGAAGCGCTCATGCAACAGCCTTCGGCAGTGCACTCGTGACGGCCAACGAAGAGAACAGGATTCGGACATGACGCAGCCTGAACTGAAGGTGGAACCCGACGAGTTGCTGGCCAGGGCGAAGCTACTAGAGACGTTTGTGCTCGCGGATGCATTCCCCAAGGATTGTTATCCGCAGGGTCCGTGCACCCTGGATGTTGTTGTGCGAGCCCGGAACAAGATTTGGGACTCCGTCGATACTCTCCGGGACTCGGTCAGAGAAGGAGACGTTGAACTTCGCCTCATGGCGGAGGAACTGATCACCGCGGCTAAAGAATATGAGGAATGCGACCAGGACCAGGCTGATGCCATCACCCAGAACAGGGCGACGTCGGCCGACCCCGTTGCCAGGCCGGAAAAAGACAGTTCGACCGACATGGCCACCACAGCGGATGACATTAGCGGGGGATACGACGGGGACACCGGCCACTATTACAGATCGAAAATCTACTATGCGGGCGACAACGGCAACGCGTTTACAAGCTTCGCTCAGGCGTTGACGGATTTCGGAGATTGGCTGCGAAGCGACGGTGACCGGGTACTGGGGAAAGGTTTTGACATATGGGACGGCACGGCGGCGGAAGATGCCGAGAAGAACTTCAAGAACCAGAACAAGTGGATTAGATCGCTAGCGGATTCTTGTGACAGCTTGGCGGCCGAGATAAGAAAAGTAGTGACGGCCTATAAAAAGCACAGTACCGAAAACGAGTACAACCTACATTCCTCCTTATACCGCCATGCAGAAGGCGAAGCTAACTACCTGAAGAGAAGACATCACTCATCCGGGGACCTCGACGGAAGCGACTTCGATAGCGGGAACTGGCAACATCCACGCGAGTCCACATCAAGCTACGTTGAGAAGATCGTAAACGCGCCCACGAAGGACAGCCTGGGCGCGTTGAAGGAGCGGCAACTCTGGAGCGGAAGGAAAAAGCTAAACGACGCCCTTCAAGGTGCATCGGACGGAGTGATTGCCGGTCTAGAAACAGATATATCCGGGATGAAACCCACCGAGCCTTCGGACCCTGCGTATCGAGCCGTCCGGAAACCGTCTACGGGCACGGGTGACGGCACGGGTGACGGCACGGGTGACGGCACGGGTACTGATGTCCTGACTCCTGGCGGCCTGGGCACCGGACTGCCCACCATGCCCGAAATGCCGTCGGATGTGCCGGCCGATGCGGCACTTTCCGACGGGGTGCTCGGTGGCGCGGGTGCCGGCTCGTCCAAGCTACCGGCCGGCGGGATGGGGATGCGTGCCGCGTCGGTCGGCGGCGGTGGTGGTGGCGGGGTGCCGTCGATGCCGTTGCAACCACCGGTGGCTGCCGAGGGTGCGGGTTCCGCCGCGGGACGAGGCGGGCTGAATGTGGGAGGTGCTGGCGCACTGGCCGGCGGTGCCGCAATGGGCGGCCGCGGCGGTATGGGCATGGCGCCGATGGCCGGCCAGGGCGGCAAGGGTGAAGACAGCAAGGCCAAGCGGGCCCAGCAGGACGAGGAAGCCCTCTATGCCGAGGATCGTCCGTGGACCGAGGCGGTCATCGGCAATCGTCGGCGCAAGGATGGCCCCGACAACAAGGAATCGAAATGACAGACCCGCACCTGCCGGATATGGATGCCGTGTTGCAGCAGGCCCAGTTGGCACAGTCGTCCCTCGAGGACTTCAAGCACGGGATGAGCACCGGAACCTTCACCGGAACCGACGACGCCCGAACCGTCGAGGTGACCATCAACGGACACCAGTGGCTGACCGACCTCTACATTGAGGACGGCCTGCTGCGCCTGGGCGCCGAAACCGTGGGTGCGCGACTCAACGAGGCTGTGGGCAACGCGCAGGCCGCCGCGACCGCGGGCGTCGAGGCGCAGCACGAGCAGCTCCTCGCGAAGCTGGCCGATATCGCGGCGACACTGCAATCCCAAGTCGGATCGCTCCCGGCCGACGGTTAAACGGCAACGAAATCTTCTGGACATCATGGGAATTGCGCGGCCGGCGGGCGAATACGCCGAACAGATGATCAGCCCTGGCGGGTGGCCGGAGGTTGATGAGGCCACGTTCACTGCCCGGTCGGAGGAGTTCGCCGGGGTGTCCCGGCAACTCGGCGTGGTGCTGGACAGCAGTGCGCAGCAGCAGATGCAGGTCTTCGAGGGAGGTATTTGGTCCGGAACTGCCGCCGATGCCGCAAACGACGCGCTCGGTGGCAACATCGACCAGTTGACGGCGCTGAAAAACGATGCCGATGACGCGACCCGCTGGCACAACCAGATCGCCGGGGTGATCGCGGAGGCCAAATCGACTATCTCCGACAACGTCGAGTTAGCGAGTGCCTCAATCACCACGTTGCAGAACGACATCGCTCTCGACGCCGACGAGCGAACCGCCGCAATCAACCGGGTGATCGCAACCTCCTACGCGGCTAACACCGACCTCGTCGCAACCACTGCGGAGCAGATACTAGCGACCGGGGTGCAGAAAACTTCACCATCAGGTCCGGCGGATTCGGGTGGTCAGCCGAGGCAATCGTCTGACACAAAAACAACGGACACGAAAACCACGGATACGAAAACTACGGATACGAAGACCACTGACCAGAACACGTCTGAAACGGGGAACCGCACCCCAGCCGAGACTCAATCGCCCGGCGCCACGGAGTCGGCAACAGGTGCGCTGTCGTCACTGATGTCGTCTGCGTCCTCGGGGTCCTCGCCGACCTCACCGGCGGCGGGCCTCGACGCGGTCGATGACTCGACCTCGAGCACTGTGGGCGGCGCGCCAGTCGTGTCACCGGGCTCGTCGGCCGGGACTGCGACGCAGGGCCGCGCCGGCGGTGTCGGCGGGGTCGGCAAGGGACTGTCGGCCGCGGCCGTGAGTTCTTCCCCGGTCGGCGCCGCACCGGTGGCATCCGCGCCCATGATGGCGCCTCGATCCACGGAGGACTCATCGGTGGCGGCGCCGATGGGAGCACCGATGGGCGCGGGCGCTGGCGGCGGGGCCGCGGCGGGTTCGGGTAAGGGATCGGCGGCACCGGCGGGAACACGGCCAGCGGCCGCCTCGTCGTCACCGGGCACGAAAGCGCCAACCGCCAGAGCGGCGGATCGAAAAGCCCGTCCACAGGAACCGGACGCACCCGATCGCCCCGTGGTCGCGGCCGCGGCGGCGCCACCGATACCGGTCTCGGCGACGCGGGCGGAGCGTGACGCCATCGCCGCCGCCCTCACGCCGGAGGCGGCCAAGCGGCGCGGTGAGGATCCGCTGGCGCTGGCGCGCCGGGTCGCGGCGGCATTCAACGCGCCGGACAACGACTTCGCCGATGAATACGACTTCTTCTGGGTGACCGCGGTGAGTACCGACGGCGCGATCGTGGTGGCCAACAACTACGGACTGGCCTTTATCCCCGCCGGGGTCGCTCTACCTGAGCCGGTGCAGTTGGTGACCGCGGATGCGCAGATACCGGCTGTCGAACGGGCGCGGTGGGCCACCTATCCGGCGATGGCGGTGCAGGGCTGGGCGGCCCATCACAATAAAAAGCTGCGGGCGGTCATCGCCACCGCCGAACAGTTCGGCAATTCCGACCCCGGGGCGGCCAAGGTCGTGATTGAACCCGAGGACATCCCGGCGACCGGCGCAATGACGGGGCGGTCGCGGTTGGCGGTGGTGGACCCCGACGCGGCGGCGGTCCTGGTTGAGACAACCGACGAGGGTTTATTGGGACTCTTACCACCCGTGCCCGCTGGGTCGGGTGCGCCGTCGGATCAGCCCGCCCATCGGTGGCCCGCCGTGTGGAAGGCTATGTCCAGCTCCGTCGAGGGCCGAGAAGTTCACCACCTCAAAGCATTTGGTCGCTATGCGATGGCCGAACGCGACAACGCCCTCGTTGAAGCGCACACCGCGGCCCAGAGAGACGCGCGCCGCGCCGCCGTCGGCGAGTGGTTGTACTGGCGGCACCTCACCGAGTTACTCCATAGCGCCGTGGGTGGCGCCCGGTAAAAGTGTCTCCGCCGATGGGGCGGGTTCGGCGATCGGGACGCGCAGCCCATCGGTGCTGCCCGCCGCGGCGCCATCGGCCTGCGGTGCAGCCTCCTGCGCAGCACCTGCCGCCGCCGCGTCCGCCGCTCTCTGTTCTTCTTCGGCCTTCTTTTCTTCTTCGGTCTTCGCGTCTTCGACGGTGGTGTCCGAGGCGGGTGGCGCGGGTGGATTCTGGCCGCCGGCTTGTGCTTTCGACATCAGCCCCTGCACCTGCCCGGACAGGCTCTGGGTCACCGATCCCATCATCGGCGCCATCTGGCCGAGTTGCTGTGCGGCCTCTTCGGCCGACGGAAGTTTCTCGGCGAGCGAGTCCAGTTGCTCGGACAACTGCCCGGACAACTGCTCAAAGGCACTGACACCTGACGTCGCGGTGTCGGCACCCGCGTCGGTGTCGGCACTCGTGTCGGTCTCGGCACTCGTGTCGGTCGCCGCGGCCTTCGCGGCGCGAGAACTTGTCTGCGCCGTGGTGTCGTCGCTGTTGAATTGCGTTCCCGTTATGTCACCGGCCGACGCGCTATCGGTCTCGTCGTACCGATCGGCGGCAGTGGCCATATCCGTGGCAGTTTTCTTCAATGCGGCCTCGGCGACCGGCAATCCGTCGATCACCGGTGTCTCGATAGTCGGCAGCACCTCACTGATCGCTGCGGACATCGCGTCCGTTCCGGTAACCGTCAGCGGCTTCGGAGATGCCGGGACGTCGAGGTCACCTAATACACCCGCCGTGGCGCGAAGTCCGGAGGTGTCAACGGAGAGTTGTTCAGTCACGACAGAACCCTTTCGGTGACATCACTGGCCCGCCACGGTGGCGGGCTCGGGAGTCGGATCCCAGTAGAGGACCGCGCCGTCGGGCAACCGGCCGATCTCCTGATCGCCCTCAGGTGGCGCCACGGTCGCGTCGGGCAGCAGCACGAACAGCCTGCCGGTGATCTGGCCTTCGGGGATCCACACGTTCGAACCCGGGTAGGCCGCTTCCCAGTCGGTGCCACCGCCCGGACCGCCGGCATTGGCCGGACCCAGTGCGCCAGGGGCGGTGACGACGGGCAATTCCGCGCAATCGGTGCCGTGGAGTTCATAAAGCGTTGCGCAAAACTCCGGCACTGCCACCACCGGTACGGCCAGCGGCAGCGTGGGTTGATTGGGCGGAGGTTGCGGGTCGATGCTCGACGCGTTGCGGACCAACACCACCGCGGCAGCCATGACCGCCGCCACGATCCCCGCGCCGATCAGTGGGCCGCGCACACCGGAGGGCCACCATCGCTGAATGCCCCCGGGCAACCGGTGTCGCGCAGGTGTCCCGCTCACCGTGTCCGCCCTATGACCCGGTGGCTCAGAACCGCAAATTGCGGAGCGTGTCGTAGATGCCGGCGATCCACAGCAGCATCGGAATGATGGACGCAATCACGAGGCCGTCGATGATTTCCAGAATCCGTTTGGAAACCGGCGAGATACGGCCCATCCCGGATGTGGCCGCGATGACGGCCAGCGCCACGGCAGCCGCACCGAGGTAGCCCGCCAGCATCCACCACGCGCTATACGGATACCACTGGCTGAGCCGTGCCACCACGCCCAGGGGGATGATGGCGGCGGCCGCGAGCAGCGCCCAGGCGCACCACCGCTCGACGTAAAGCCGCGACCGAAACGCGCACGTCACCGCGACCAGGCCCGCCACCACGACGCTGTGAATGAAGAAGTGTCCGCGCACCACCACCGTGACGGCACCGACGGCCATCACCAGGGTGCCGGCCACCACGAAGCCGATCAGCAATTGTTTGGCAAGTTCGCTGCGCTCGGTGAGCCGCACCGCGGACTGCGGAACCGAGGCGATGATGGCCTTCCAGGTCTGTGTCTGGTTGCCGGTATCACCCTCTGCCGCAACGGGATCCAGTAACTCGTCGATCTCGACGGTCTCACCCGGTGCCGGAATCGGCGGTAGGGCGATCCGGGCGATCAGGACGGTCAATTTAGCGGCCGTGGTCACGATGAACAGACCGAACAGGATCGCCCCGGACGGTACCGATTGCCCCCACCCGTAGCCGAACGCGACGGCGGCCGCGGTGATGGCCAACCCGATGACGACGACGAACGTGGCCACCTGCGCCCGCCGGCGGGGACCCCCGCGGGTCACCAACGCCAGAAACATCACGGCCGCGGCGCCGCCGGCGAGTTGCGGTGCGCCCAGGCCGTCGCTACCGGCGGGCAGTGGCACCGCCAATGCGGCCGCGACTGCAGTCACCGGGAATGCCGCCACCAGGAGGCTCTCTGACAGGCCGACGTTCTTGTAGATCCTCATCGCGGCCATGCTGCCGGCCAGCAACACCACGCCTAGGATGCCCAATGCCGCCGGCCACAGCAGATTGCGCCCGGTGTTCGACCACGCCTGCACCGCCACCGCGCTCAGTGCCAGCAGGATCACCGGGATACCGAGCGCCACAGCACGATTGAGTGCGCTGCGGTCGAACTGCGGCGACTCGTCGAGGACCGCGATGGCGTCGATGACGTCCTCGACGAGTGGCCGGTACCGTTCGGTGTGGCTCACTGTCACCAGGGTGAGCAGTGATCCGTCGACCACCCCGGCATCATCGAGTGACTGGTCGGCCTTCAGTGGCGGGCCGCCGGGCCGGGCGAAGGCCCACACGCCCTGTTCGGCGAAATCGAATCCGGCCAGCACATCGGCGGGGGCGTCGTCGGACAACTCGGCGAGGGCGGCGACGGTGTCGTCGAGATAGGAGTCCATGGTCGCCGTCGCCGGCAGCACCAGGTCGGTCAGCCGCCGGCCGGTGAGGATCGTCACCCGGGTGGTCGCGGGTTGAGCCGATGCCGCCGCCGGGTTTCTGGCGGCGGCACCGGCAACCGGCGCGATCAGCGATGTCATCGGCGCTGTGCCGCCATTAGGCCCGCCAGTCGCAGCGGCAGTTTATCGCCGAACACCGTCACCATCTCCCACTGAGTTCGTATAGAGACGGGCTATCCGCCGAACAAGTTTCCTACACCCTTTTCCGTGCTCTGCATGTTAGCGCCGGCTTCGCTGATGCGGTTCGCCAGTTCCCGCAGACTGGTGTTGAGTTCGGCACTGGTGGCATCCCAGCGCGCCTGAACGGCCTGATAGGCCTCCGAGCCACTGCCGCCCCATGCGGCGGCCAGATTTTTCAGTGAAGTATTGCCCTCATCGAGAAGGCCCTGGGTCGTACCGACGGACCCCTGAATCGCGCTTGATCCGGCCTCGATTCCGGAAAAATTCCATTTCTGCTCTGACACTGTGATGCTCCTTCTTTATCGTTGTGGGGTCGAGTCAGAGATTCATCTGGCTGGACAGCGACCCGGCTTGTTCATCGTCGGAGCTGGTGTATTGAATTCCGGCCTGCGAGATATTGCTGGAGATGTCGATGAGCTGGCTTTCCTGTGCGCGAGCGGCCTCCTGAAAGCGCACTAACGCTTGCTGGGCAGCTGTTCCCGCCTGGCCCTGCCATCCGCTGGCCAGTTCGGCTCCGGTGGACTCCACCCCTTGGATCACTGCCTTGAGTTCGCCGGCAATCCGGTCGAAATTTGCGGCCTCCGCACTGAGTGTGGCGGCATCGGTCTGCATGGGTCCTGTCATGCTTCACTTCCTTCGCTGTCATGGTCCGGTTCGGAGCGAGCTTAAGCTCCGGAGCACCCCGTAGGGATGGGTGAAATTACTCGAATTCGGCTACATGCCTCAATAATCAAGGCATGCCCGGGGGAAACGATCTGATCGGCCGACAGGCCGAACTTTCCCAGCTGAGCAGGATGCTGACCGAGGACGCCGAGCGGGCAGTTGTGGTGTCCGGGGAGCCGGGCGTCGGCAAGACGGCGTTGATCGATCAGGTGTGCGCGCTCGCGGCGGCCGATGGCTGGCAGGTGGTGCGGGTTCTGGGTGTGGAGGCCGAGCAACCCTTCGCCTTGGGCGGGCTGAATCAGGTGGTGTACGGGCTGAAGCCCTACGAGGCCGGCCTGGACGAGCAGGACCGCGCAGTGTTGGCCCCGGTCCTCGGCGGCGATTCGAATTCCGTGGTGGCGGTGTTACCTCTGGTGGCAGCGTTGCTGAACCTGTTGGAGGCGGCGGCCCACACCCAGCCGGTGCTGCTGGTGATCGACGACAGCCACTGGTTGGACAGCATCAGCGCGGAGGTCCTCGGTGCCGTGGGGCGTCGACTGACCCATCCTCACGTCCGCATCGTGGCCGGGCGCCGGATACCGCACCAGTCGGCGTTCACCAGTGCGGGCTGGAGTGACGTGCCGGTCGCTCCGCTGGATTACGAGGACTCGGCACGGCTGTTGGATAGCGCGGGGGTGCCACTAACGGCGGCCGCCCGACGGGCGATCCTGGCAGCGGCGACGGGCAACCCGCTGGCGTTGGCCGAGCTTCCGCGGAATGCTGACCAGATCGAACACGGTGCCGCGACGCTGCCGTTGACTGAACGCCTGGTGTCGGTGTTCGCCGGGCGGCTGGGACAACTCGACACGGCTGTTCGCGCCGAGTTACTGCGGGCGGCACTCGACGGCGTCGCCGGCAGCGTCGGGTCCTCGGCCCGGGCCAGGTATGTCATGCGCAATGTCAAGCCCGCAGTCACCGTGGGGCTTCTGGTGGTGAATCCCCTGGGAGAGATCGCTTTTCGCCATCCGCTGGTCCGTGCCGCGGTCATCCACCGGGCCGATCCGCAGAACCGTCGCGACGCTCACCGCGACCTCGCCGGACTCTACGAGGACGTACTGGTGCGCCACGCCTGGCACTTGGCCGCGGCGACCACCGAACCCGATCAGCACGTGGCCGACCTGCTCGCTCAGGCCGCGAAAGTGTCGATTCGCCGAAGCGGGCTTGCGGTCGCCGTCGAGTGGCTGCGCAGTGCCGCCGCGTTGAGTACCGAACCTGACCGCCGGACTGAGTTGCTGGCCGACGCGGTCTTCGTTGCCGCCCGAGCCGGCCAGGTTGGCGGGGCGGAGGATCTGCTCGAAAGTACCGAAATCGGCGAAAGTGGATCGGCGCTCGCGGTTCTGGCGGATTCCTACCGTGCGTTTCACAGCCACGGCGACGTAACCTCAACCCACCGTCGGGTCCTGGACGCCCTGACCAAGGCCGACGCGCTGGACGACAAAACCGTGAACCGACTGGTCTACCTGCTGATGTCGATCACCAACTATTCAGGCAGCGCTCGGCATCGGGAGCACACCAATGCCGTCCTGATTCGATTGGAGGCCCGGCTGGATCCGGCCGTCCTGATGTATCGGACCGGTATCGACGACATCGCCGCAACCGCGAACGCGGTCCGCGCGCTGTTGGGTGGGTATGTGGAGTCACTCGCACAGGTACCGTCGCAGCGGATGATGCTGTTGGCATTCCCGGCGCACTGCGTCGGCGCAATGGCCGACTTCCGCATTCCGCTGCAACGGGCCTACGCACAACTCAGCGAACACGGTGGTTCCATCGATGCCATCGACAGCGGGCGCGTCGTCCTGATTGATCTGATCGCCACCGGGCAGTGGGACCGGGCCGAGCAGGTCGGGGCGGCCTGCCTGGAGATGGCGCACCGGATCCCGGGCAGCCAATTGCGTCGTCACCAGTTACTCGCCGACCTCGGGGTACTGGCCGCCGGGCGAGGCGATATGGAGACCGCACGTCAGTACGCCGCTGAAGTGTCAGCCTGGGCCACACCCTTAGGGCTGCAACGACTCCTGGATGCCGCGGACCGAATCGCCGTGCGGGTTGGCCTCGCGGACGCCGACTACGAGGCGGCGTATCACGCAGCGGTCAACATCAGCCCGCCGGGACACTGGCCGCTGCACAATATTCACGAAGTCGCCGATGACATGCTGGATTCGGTCGAGGCGGCACTGCGCTTCGGGCGAGCCGATGAGGCCCGCGCACTCGCGGACGAGGCGGTGCGGCTGAACCTGGCCCAGATCTCTCCGCGGGTGGCAGCTTTGACCACCGCGATATCGGCGATGACGGCACCCGATGCCGACGCCGGCGAGCTTTACCAGTCCGCGCTCACCCACCCCGGAATCGTCGAGTTCCCTTTTGAGCACGCGAGAATTGCCCTGGCACAGGGCATGTGGTTGCGAAGGATGCGACGAAACACCGACGCGCGCGCCGCGCTGGGAGTGGCGGCGGACGGTTTCGATCGACTGGGTGCGCGCCCGTGGACCGAGCGCGCGCGTGCTGAACTGCGGGCCGCCGGGGCCTCAGCCAAACAATCCTTGGGTGAACCCGCCACGCTCAGCGCTCAGGAGCGCCGGATCGCTGAACTGGCCGCAGACGGACAGACCTCCAAAGAGATTGCCGCCCAACTCAGCATCTCAGCGCGCACCGTCGACGGTCACCTGTACCGAGCGTTCCGCAAGCTGAACGTCACCACCCGCGCCGGGCTCAGTAAGGCTCTGCTGCACTACGATTCGGGACCGCCCGGAGTCGGGATCCGCTAGTCCGCCTCGGCCAATCGTTGCTTAAGCGACTCGAACTCATCGGAGATGCTGGTGGGCAACTTCTCGCCGAGGAAGTCGAACCACTCCTCGATCAAGGGAATTGCGGCGGGCCGCCCACATCGCCATGTGAAAGTGCTCATTGTTCTCCATCAGGATCGCAACGGGACCGCCCTCACGTAGAACTGCCTGACGGAACAGGTGGGCCAACCGATTCGCCCGTGCCTCGAGCTCGCCGAAGGTGACGGTGACTCCGGAGGGATACATGATAACGGCGGGTTTGTCGGGGCTGGCTTGCGCATGCTCGCGGATCTGCATGTAGGGGACTCTACGACAGGCTATATCGACGAATTCAGATGATGCTGACGGTGCCGTCCTGCAGGCTGTAGTACCCGACCACAATTTTGACAGCGCCCGAATCGAGGGACGTCGTGAGCTCCGAGGTTGCCCTGAGCTGATCGGCCGATTGGCTGGCATTGGCCCGGACCGCGTTATCGAGCAGTTCCCCCGGTCTGCCCTTGGCCGCCTCGACCGCCGGGGCGATGGCGGCAACCAACGTGCCCACCTCGCCGGCGGGTGTGGTGAACGGCGGCTGCAGGGTTTTGAGCGTGGCTGCCACCGCGCCGCAGTTCTGGTGGCCCAACACCATGATCAGCGGTGTGCCGAATTCCTCGACCGCGTACTCGATACTGCCCCGTACCGCCTGGTCGACAATATTGCCCGCCAGACGCACCACGAAGAGGTCGCCGAGACCCTGATCGAAGACCACCTCCGGAGGAACGCGGGAGTCGGAGCATGTCAGCACGACCGCGAATGGCTTCTGTGCGGTCGACAACTCGCGTCGCACCTGAATCGACTGGTCGGGATAGGTCCTCTTCGCCGTGACGAACCGGCGGTTACCGTCGAGCAACTCCGCCAACGCCTGGTCGGCCCCACTGATCACCGGGTGCGTTACCTCGGCGGGCGCGGCGGTCTTCTTCGGAGGTCCGCAACCCGCAGCAATCGCGGCCGCGGTCATACCGGCAGCGGCGAACCAAGACCGCCGCGACAGCACCCGCTTGCCCCTAAGCCCCTAGTCCGCCTGGGCCAATCGTTGCTTAAGCGACTCGAACTCATCGGAGATGCTGGTGGGCAACTTCTCGCCGAGGAAGTCGAACCACTGCTCGATCAAGGGAATTTCCGCGCGCCACTCTGCGGTGTCGACGCGCAGTGCCTCGGCGACGTCGGACTCGGTGACGTCGAGCCCACCGAGGTCCATATCGCCGATCGACGGCACGACACCGATCGGAGTCGAGATGCCCTCAACCGTGCCCTCGACCCGTTCGACGATCCACTTGAGCACCCGGCTGTTCTCACCGAAGCCCGGCCACAGGAAGCGGCCGTCGTCGCCGCGGCGGAACCCGGGGACGACGAAGATCTTCGGCAGCTTCGAGGAGTCGGCGTTCGGGCCGCGGTCGATCCAGTGCTGGCAGGAGTCGCCGGCGTTGTAACCCAGGAACGGCAGCATGGCCATCGGGTCGCGACGCACGGTGCCAACCGTGCCTTCCGCTGCCGCGGTCTGTTCACTGCCCAGGGTCGCGCCGATGAAGACCCCGTGCTGCCAGTCGCGGGCCTGCGTCACCAGTGGCACCGTCGTCTTGCGCCGGCCACCGAACAGGATCGCCGAAATCGGCACACCCTGCGGATCATCCCACTCCGGGGCCAGCGTGGGGCACTGCGACATCGGCGTGCAGTAGCGCGAGTTCGGATGCGCCGCAGGATGATCGGACTCCGGCGTCCAGTCCTGTCCCTTCCAGTCGATCAGGTGTTGCGGTTCACCCTCGAGGCCCTCCCACCACACGTCACCGTCGTCGGTCAGCGCCACGTTGGTGAAAACGGTGTTTCCGCCGGCGATCGTCTTCATCGCGTTCGGGTTGGAACTCCAGTTGGTGCCCGGTGCCACCCCGAAGAACCCGAACTCCGGGTTCACCGCGTACAGCCGACCGTCCTCACCGAAACGCATCCAGGCGATGTCGTCGCCGAGGGTTTCGGCGCGCCAGCCCGGGATGGTCGGCTGCAGCATCGCCAGGTTCGTCTTACCGCACGCCGACGGGAACGCCGCCACCACGTAGTAGGCCTTGTCCTGTGGGGAGATGAGTTTGAGGATCAGCATGTGCTCAGCGAGCCATCCCTCGTCGCGGGCCATCACCGAGGCGATCCGCAGCGAGTAACACTTCTTGCCCAGCAACGCGTTGCCGCCGTAGCCGGATCCGTAACTCCAGATCTCCCGGGTCTCCGGGAAGTGGCTGATGTATTTGGTCTCGCTGCAGGGCCACGCGACGTCGGCCTGGCCAGGTTCCAGTGGCGCGCCCACCGAATGCAGTGCCTTGACGAAGAATCCGTCATCGCCGATTTTGGTGAGCGCCGCCGTGCCCATCCGGGTCATGGTCCGCATCGACACCACGACGTACTCCGAATCGGTGATCTCCACACCCAGCTTGGGATCGTCCGCGCCGAGGGGTCCCATGCAGAACGGCAC
This sequence comes from Actinomycetota bacterium, assembly GCA_005789055.1. Lineage (GTDB taxonomy): Bacteria > Actinomycetota > Actinomycetes > Mycobacteriales > Mycobacteriaceae > Mycobacterium. The sequence continues at coordinate 427 of SYAA01000049.1, read as the reverse complement.
CACGTACATGGTGCGACCGCGCATACACCCCCGGTACAACTCGGTCATCGTGGCGCGCATCTCCTCGGGCGCCATCCAGTTGTTGGTCGGACCGGCGTCGGCCTCGCGCGCCGAGCAGATGAACGTCCGGGACTCGACGCGGGCCACGTCAGAGGGCTCAGAGCGGGCCAGGTAGGAACCCGGCTTGTCCGGTGCGCTCAACGCGGTGAAGGTACCGGCGGCCACCAGTTGGTCGCACAGACGCTGATACTCCGCCACCGAACCGTCAGCGAACACGACCCGATCCGGTCCGGTGAGTTCGGCGACCTCGCGGACCCAGCTGAGCAAGCCGGCGTGCTTGGTCGGTGCGTTGTCCAGACCGGGAATGGTCGCTGAGGTCATTTGGTGTCTCCCACTTGAGTTGCGATCAGATTAACGCGGGCGCGCT
>SYAA01000384.1 GCA_005789055.1 Actinomycetota bacterium | reverse complement strand
GTCGATGGCCTTGTCCAGGCGCCAGAAACTGGTCTGAAAGCCCTCCGCGAGGGCAACGACCGTTGCCTTCGGATGCGCACGCAGATAGGCGATGGCGCAGGAGTCGACCGCCAACGAGCGCAGCGCCATCTCTTGGCCCCGGCGGCCGAACCGATCGAAGTCGACGTCGAAGGAGTCACGGAGTTCGATCGCCATCGGATCGTCGATGATCGCGTCCGGAAGGCTCGCCTGATGGGCCCGACCCTGCAACGTCATCAGTGCGGTCTCAGAGACGCCGCTGAGCATGCTGGCGTCTACTTTCGCGGGTCTGTTCATCTCTCCCAGGCTACCGGTGGACTCGCAGTAGGCTTTCGACGTGACCCGCCACGTCTTCGACGACAAACTGCTCGCGGTGATCACCGGTAACTCACTCGGCATCCTGGCGACGATCAAGCGTGACGGCCGCCCCCAATTGTCGAACGTGACCTATCACTTTGATCCACGCACGCTCAGTATCGATGTGTCCGTCACCGAACCGCGAGCCAAAACCCGGAACCTGCGCCGCGATCCGCGTGCCTCGATTCTGGTCAGCTCGGAGGACGGCTGGTCCTACGCGGTCGCCGAGGGCGACGCGGTGCTGAGTCCGCCGGCCGCCGCGCCCGACGACGACACGGTCGAATCGCTGATCGCGCTCTACCGTCAGGTGGCCGGCGAGCACCCGGACTGGGACGAGTACCGCCAGGCGATGGTCCTCGACCGACGAGTGTTGCTGCGGTTGCCGATCAGTCACCTCTACGGCATGCCGCCCGGAAAGCGCTGATCGGTCGCGGATGTCACTCGGCAGAGCAGCCCTGGGTTACCCTGCCAAGCATGGCCGAGTCAGAGTCTGAATCGAGCGAAGACACCAAGCGCAAGTTCCGGGAGGCGCTGGAACGCAAGGCGGCCAAGGCGGCGGGTGCGGCAGCCCGCACCGAAGGCATTGGCAAGCAGTCCAAATCGCATGGACCGGTCGGCGGCGGGCGCCGCGAGTTCCGGCGCAAGAGCGGCTGACCGGAAAGCTGCCCAGGGCCGACTAGGTCCTAGGGCGTTGCGGACCAAATCACGTGTGCTACCACTAGTCGACCATGATCAGCCGGAGAGCGAGAAACGTCGACATACCCGCCAAACAGACGAGGTGGTCCCGATAGATCGAGCGGGCCAGCCGGGTCTGCTCGGCTGTGGTACCGGCACGCCTGCCCAGCTGTACCGCATTGGGCACGGTGCGCAGCATCGCCAACACAATCGGTCCACCAGCCAAAACCGCGGAAACGATGAGAAGCCAGGCCGGGCGTCCACCGAGTACCGCGTCGACGCCCACTGTGACAAGCAGGACGGCCATGACGCCGGCGATCAGCATTCCCCTCGGCTGGGATGTGGTGGTTGCCCGGTGGTAGTAAGCGCCGATAGCTGCCAGTGCGGCTTCGTCGGGTTGTGGTCCGCGTAGACCGGCCTGGCTGTCGAACATCAGATCCATCCACAGCACCGCGAGCAGAAAGCCGGCACAGGCCGTCAGAATCGGGACACTCATCTGCCCTCGCCTCAGGAATACCGTTGGAAGTGGCTCACCGTAGTGCGTCCATTGTCCGTCGGCACAGCGGGTAGGAAACAGACAGGTACTGCCGAACCCGGCTGAACCGGGTTAAATAGTGGTGTGAGCGGACCGTCGGCAGTCCTGTGCCTGACAGGTAACCCCGAAGCTGACCAACTACTCACCGACAACCCCTTCGCATTGCTGGTCGGGATGCTGCTGGACCAGCAGATCCCGATGGAAGTGGCCTTCGTCGGGCCGCGCAAGATCGCTGACCGCCTCGGCGGGATCGACGCGACGATGATCGCCGAGGCCGATCCGGCGACGTTCGCGGCCGCGTTCTCCCAGACTCCCGCGGTTCATCGGTTTCCGGGGTCGATGAGCAAACGTGTCCAGGATCTGGCCCGCGAGATCGTCGAGAGTTACGACGGAGATGCCGCTGGGCTGTGGACCACAGGGGACCCGGACGGCGCCGAGGTGCTGATTCGGCTGAAGGCGCTGCCCGGTTTCGGCGAGCAGAAAGCCAAAATCTTCCTCGCCCTGTTGGGCAAGCAGTACGGCGTGACTCCGCGGGGCTGGCGGACGGCAGCCGGCGACTACGGCAGGGCCGGCACCCACATGTCGATCGCCGACGTCGTCGATAAGGGGTCGTTGAACCAGGTTCGGGCGTACAAAAAGAAGATGAAGGCGGCCAAGGCTGCTGCAGAGAAGACCTGAGGAACGGGAGACCAGCGGTGAAGACCCATCTCAATTGCCCCTGTGGCGAAGCGATCCGCGGCCAGGACGAAGACGAACTCGTCGAGCTTGCCTTGGCGCACCTGGCAGCGGCACACCCCGGCATGGAGTACGAGCGGGAACACATCTTGTTCATGGCCTACTAGCCGGACATGGCCTACTAGCCGGACATGGCCTGCCAGCCGTATCCGGCTGGCCGGGATGACGGTCAGGGAACGACCGAAGACCCGATGGTCGGCATGAACGTGCACTGCGAGTCCAGGGTGGTGACCTGGCCGAAGATCGTCGAGATGATGCTGCCCGCACCGGTATCGACGATGGCGGTCAGTGTGGTGGGCCCCTCCGGGTTGATTTCCGGATTGGGCTTGAGCGTCGCGCTGCCCGAACGACCGGTGGTGAGGTTGACCCAGGTCACGTTGAGGGGCAGTTTCTGCGCCGCCGCCGGCGCCGGGGTGCCGACCGCGGTGACCACGTAGGCGGTCTGGCCGGCGCCGGGTCCGGGCACCGGGATCTTCGCCGGACCGGCCACCGACAGTGCACTGGCGATGACGTTGCCGCCGTCCTTGAGGCAGCCACTGCTGATCGAGGGGTACATGAAGTCCTGGGTGGGCGGGCTGTTCGGGTCGAAAGTGCTCGCCGCCGGAGCGGGCACGGCTGGCGGAGCCGCCGGAGCCGGCACTGCCGCCGGAGCCGCCACAGCCGGCACGGCCGCCGGAGCGGGCGCTGCTGCCGGTTCGGGCGGTGCGACGGCCGCGGCTTGGACGATCGGTGCGGCGGGGGTGATGGTCTGGGCGACCTCCGGGAGGGCATCGGCGACGGGTCCGGCAGCGTGGGCGGGGTCGATCCCGGTGGGCAGATGCGCCTCGGTACCGGCGATCGCCCCGACGGCGGGCACATGCGGCTGCAGTGGGATCGGGCCGTTGCCGCTGCCGGGCGTCATCAACGGCGCGGTCCCGTGCGGAAGCCCGGCCACCGACGGCTGGGCCCCCATGGCCGCCGGGGTCAGGCCGGCCGGACCACCGTTCTGCACGAACCGAGTGACCGCCTCAGCGAGCGCCGCAGAGCCCTCGGGCGTGGCGGCGTTGCCTGCCAGCTGCGATGCCGCGGCCAGCAGTAACTCCTGCGCTGACGACGGCATCGCTGCGGCCTGCTGGATGACCGGACTGAGATTCTGCACCGCCGCCAGGCCGGGCAGCTGGGCCGGATCGAGCGGGATGGTCGGGTCGGCAGCTGCGGCCGGGCTGAACACCGCCGCGGTCAGTGCGAACGCGGCGGTGGTCAGGGTGGTGGCCAGCTTGGCGGTGTGCAGCACGGGGTGCTCCCAATCCGGAGGGTTGACGATCACGGGATTACTGCGGGGGACTACTGCGGGGTTTACTGCGGGTCGTACGGCACTTCCGGCTTAGGGCAGCGCGGACAGCAGGGGCAGCGGGTTGAGGACGGCACCGGCCGGCGCAGCCGGCGCGATCGGCGCGATCGGCGGCATCGGCGGGGTGAACACCGGCGCGGGCGCGATGTTCGCCGTATTGCCGAGTTGGATCGGCAAGTTCGCCGGGGCCAGATTGACGAGGCTGCCGGGGATTCCGAGCTGGTTCAGCAGCGGGAGGTAGTCGGCGATCGGATTGCCGGTGGCCGGGACCGGGGCCACTGGGGCGAGACCCGGCGGCATCTGGATCGGCGAGACGGGCAGGGTTGCACCGGGGAGGGTCGAACCGGGCAGGGTTGATCCGGGCAGGGTCGAACCGGGCAGGGGCGCGCCCACCACCGAGGAGGCGCCACTGAGTGCGGTTGCCGCGGACTGCAGCACCGCGCCGATACCGGCGGGGTTGGTGGCGAACTGTTGAATCATGTTCAGCGCCGGCAAATCCGGAAGGACCGGTGGCACGATAGGTTCGGCTGCTGCGGCCGGGCTCAGGGCGATGGCGACCGAGCAGAGCCCGGCTCCGGCAATCGCGTTGGCCGCACCAAGCTTGGCGATACGGGTGAAGCGTGCGGAACGTGTCATGTGATCCCACTTTCTTGATTGCAAGTCCTGTTTCCCGAAGGTATCCAGTTGCAGGAGTTACTCAAGTGACACGTGTGGCATTTATCCAACCGTTACGGGAGCGATGCGCGACCGACGTCCGGGCGCAAGAAGCGGGCGACGCTAAAGTCGCGTCAATGTCGAACCGGCCGGTATCGCCGCTCGCC
>SYAA01000383.1 GCA_005789055.1 Actinomycetota bacterium | reverse complement strand
TCGACGAACAGCGGATTCGCAGCGAGGCTCTGAAGCCCGGCCTGCAGTGCCGCAGCCTCGTTCCCGCCGGCGACCACCGTCAGCAGGAACTGCTTGGCGGCGACGAAGATCGCCGCCTGGGCGTCGGCCTGGCCGAGCAGATCAGCCAGCGGAGAATCGGCGACCGCCACCGGCTCACCGGTGGTCACCGCGGCGGCCGGGGCGGCCAGGCGTGCGGCGCCGGAGAATTCGCGGCGGCTGACGGCCAGCGTCGCCCACGCGAAGGGCGCGGCGATGGGGGCCAGCGGATCGCCGTGTCCGCCCAGCCAGGTGAGCGGGTTGACGCCGACGCCCGACACCGCGCCGCGGGCCGTGGCGGCCAGCATGACCGGCGCCGTCGGGGTCGATGCCGCTGCGGCGGGTGCGGCGATGACCTGCTGTGCATCGACGGCGGGCGCACTCGCGGGATCGGAGTCCACCGATGCGGATGAGGTCGAATTGCCAACAGCGGCAACGGGATCGAACGAGTCGAGGGAACCGCGGGCGGCCTCTGAGTTGCTGATAGCGGGGACCGACCGCGGGGTCGCCGCGCGCCGCGGGTAGCCGTTGCGTCCGGGTGTCGATGCGGTCGGGGATGCATCAGCGGCCGAGTCGCCGGCATTCGCCGAACCGGTCCGCCCGTTGCCGGTGCCAGTCGGTGCCGCAGAAGCGCCGGAGGCGTCATCGGCGCCGCGCGCGCCACGGGTCTGGCGCGCCGGGGAGGTCGGGGCCGTGTCGGTCGTTGCCGATACCGTAGTTTCAGCGTCCGCACCGGTGTCGGCCACCGCGACGGCGGGCAGGCCGGCAAACACCGCGCCCACACCCAGCAGGACCGCGAGTGCCCCGACCCGGCCGACGTGGTTGGCCGAAAGACTCTTGTTGACGTGCTTGATGTGCCCGTGCTTCATGACATACCCCCGAAGTGACTTAGCGAATTCTCAGAATTGTAGCGCGATCATCGGCGGCGGCGCGAATCGGCTAGCAACCCTCGCGCGCGCGTGGCAGGTACAGGATTCGAACCTGTGTAGGCGTTAGCCGACGGATTTACAGTCCGCTCCCATTGGCCGCTCGGGCAACCTGCCTGGTACACCTCACCGAAGCGACCCGGCATGATGCGTCTAGCAGGGTACAACGAGGATGTACCCACAGCACAAACCAGCCGATAGCCCCAGGAAGGACACCGAAAGTGGCGGATTCGTCGTTCGACATCGTCAGCAAGGTCGACCGCCAGGAGGTCGACAACGCGCTGAACCAGGCGGCCAAGGAACTCAGTACCCGGTTCGACTTCCGGGGCACCGACACCAGCATTGAGTGGAAGGGCGAGGAGGCCATCGAAATCATCTCCTCGACCGAGGAGCGGGCCAAGGCCGCCGTCGACGTGTTCAAGGAGAAACTCGTGCGCCGCGATATCTCCATGAAGGCCTTCGACGCCGGCGATCCGCAACCGTCGGGCAAGACCTACCGGGTCAGCGGCACCCTCAAGCAAGGCATCAGCAGCGAGAACGCCAAGAAGGTGACCAAGCTGATCCGCGACGAGGGCCCCAAGGGCGTCAAGGCCCAGATCCAGGGCGAGGAGATCCGGGTCAGCTCCAAGAAGCGCGACGACCTCCAGGCGGTCATCGCCCTGCTCAAGGGTGCCGATCTCGACGTCGCCCTGCAGTTCGTCAACTACCGCTAAGCGCTGGCCGAGCCGGCGGCGGATTGCCTATGGTGAACCCATGACCGTTATCCCGGAGACCGCCAACACCCCCGCCGAATCGGAGGCGGGGATCCTCGACCTCGTCGTCATCGGCGCCGGCATCTCCGGGATCGGCGCGGCTTACCACCTGGGCCAGCACACTCCCGGTGCCCGCTACGTGGTCTTGGAGCGCCGCGCGCGCATCGGCGGCACCTGGGACCTGTTCCGGTACCCTGGCGTGCGCTCGGACTCCTCGATCTTCACCCTGAGCTGGCCGTGGGAACCGTGGCGCGGCAAGGAGTACGTCGCCGACGGCGATCAGATCCGCGACTACATGGAAGACACCGCCCGCAAGCACGGCATCTACCCGCACATCCACTTCGGCACCGAGGTGCACTCCACGGACTGGGATTCGTCCACCGACACCTGGACCACCCACGTCACCGAGGACGGCCGGCCGAAGACCTACCGCAGTCGGTTCGTCTTCTTCGGTTCGGGCTACTACAACTACGACAAGCCCTACAGCCCGGACTTCCCGGGCTCAGCCGACTTCGCCGGCACCCTGGTGCATCCTCAGTTCTGGCCCGACGATCTCGATTACGCCGGCAAGAAAATCGTCGTGATCGGCTCCGGCGCCACGGCGGTCTCGATGGTGCCCGCACTAGCCCGTAAGGCCGCGAAGGTCACCATGTTGCAGCGTTCACCGGGTTACCTGTTCTCCATGCCGCGGGTCAACCCGGTCTACGCCGCGCTGCGCACGGTGCTGCCGAAACAGGCCTCCTACACCATGATTCGCTCGGCCGCCCTGGTCTTCGAGAAGGTGCTGTGGGTGATCGCCCGCCGCTTCCCGAACGCGGTGCGCGCGTTCGTCCGCCGACAGAACGTGAGCCTTTTGCCGCAGGGCTATCCGGTCGACGTCGACTTCAGACCGAACTACAACCCGTGGGATGAACGGATGTGTCTGGTCGCCGATGGTGACGTCTTCGAGGAGATCAGCAAGGGCCGCCTTGAGGTCATCACCGATCACATCGACCACTTCGACGCCGACGGCATCCTGTGCACGTCCGGCAAGCACCTCGACGCCGACATCATCATCACCGCCACTGGCCTGCAACTGCAGGCACTCGGCGGGGTGCGGGTCAGCGTGGACGGCACGGAGGTCAAGCCGCAGGACCGGTTCTCCTACAAGGCGCACATGCTCGACGGCGTGCCGAACCTGTTCTGGTGCATCGGCTATACCAACGCCTCATGGACCCTGCGGGCCGACATGACAGCCCGGGCGGCGGCCAAGCTGATCGAGCACATGAGGGCCAACGGCTATACCCACGCCTACCCGCACCTGGGTTCGGAACCCATCGCCGAGAAGCCGACCTGGGATCTGCAGGCCGGCTACGTCCAGCGCAGCCCGCACGCCCTGCCCAAGTCCGGGGCCAAGCGGCCGTGGGTGGTACGTCAGGACTTCCTCGCCGACGCCATCGACTTCCGCTTCCGGGACAAGATCGACGAGGAGATGGTGTTCGGACAGGTGACCCCGGTCAGGCAGCTCACCGGGTGAGCGCAACAGACGGTTTCGGCAACTCTCGGTAAACCCAATCCCCCGGCGTTACGTTAATCGGCATGACAACTGAACGTCGCGAACCGCAAGTCGTCGTGCTGGGCGGCGGGTCCTGGGGCACCACCGTCGCCTCCATCTGTGCGCGGCGCGCGCCGACGGTGCAGTGGGTGCGCTCGGCGGAGACCGCCGAGGACATCAACTCCAACCACCGCAACTCCGCGTACCTCGGCGAGGAGGTGGAGTTGCCGGAAACGCTGCGCGCCACCAACGATTTCGCCGAGGCCGCCCATTGCGCCGACGTCATCGTCATGGGCGTCCCCTCACACGGGTTCCGTGGTGTACTCGGCGAACTGGCCAAGGAACTGCGGCCGTGGGTACCGGTCGTGAGCCTGGTCAAGGGACTCGAGCAGGGCACCAACATGCGGATGAGCCAGATCGTCGAAGAGGTACTCCCCGGGCACCCGGCCGGAATCCTGGCCGGGCCGAACATTGCCAAGGAAGTCGCCGAGGGCTATGCGGCCGCCGCAGTACTGGCGATGCCGGACCGCAATCTCGCGTCAAACCTGGCAAGTATGTTCCGCACCAAGCGATTTCGCACCTACACGACCGACGACGTGGCGGGCGTCGAGATCGCCGGGGCGCTGAAAAACGTCTATGCGATCGCCGTCGGCATGGGCTACGCAATGGGCATCGGCGAGAACACCCGCGCGATGGTGATGACTCGGGCGGTCCGTGAGATGAGCAAGCTCGGCGAAGCCGTCGGCGGACAGCGTGACACGTTCTCCGGCCTGGCCGGCATGGGTGACCTGATCGTCACGTGCACATCGCAGCGCAGCCGCAACCGTCGCGTCGGTGAGGAACTCGGCTCCGGGAAGCCGATCGCCGAGATCCTGGCCGGCATGACGCAGGTCGCCGAGGGGGTCAAGGCCGCCAGCGTGATCATGGAGTTCGCCGAGAAGTACGGCATCAACATGCCGATCGCCCGCGAGGTCGACGCGGTGGTCAACCACAACTCCACCGTCGAGCAGGCCTACGAGGGCCTGATGGCGGAGAAGCCCGGGCACGAGGTCGACGGGACCCGCTTCTAACCCGGCGGCATGCCCGGCAGGTAGGGGTTGGCGCCGTCGGGCCGATCCAGCATGGGGTTGACGCTATTGATAAAGGTGCCCGCCGGGCCGACGACGAAACCGACCTGGTCGCGGCTGTTGACGCACGCCACCGTGCCGCTGTCGTCGACGCCGCAGCTGATGCTCCGGAAGCTCAACCGGGTGTTCGGCGGCAGCGGCTTGACCGGACCGGCCGCGCCGAACACCGGCTGCCCAGTGCTGGCGAAGGTGGGCGACCCGACCGGGCCGGCGCTGACCAGATTTGCCCCGCCGGGTGCTCCAGGCAGCGCACCACTGCATCCGTAACCGCCGTTGTTCTTGTCGATGATGCAGGTGACCCCGACCGGCCCGGCGAAGGCGTACCAGCTACCGCTCATCGCCGAGTAGTCGACCGGGCTGATCGGCGGGTAGGCGTTGACCTCGGGAAGAGGCGGCGGCGCCGGATTCGGGTCGGCCCAGGCCGGTGACGCAACCGTCACAGCACCCACTGCAGCCACTAGAGCACCACGAAGGATCCTGAGGAACATCACAACACCGTACCGAACGAAGATCAGCAGGCAACTCAAGTAAACGGAACCTGCCGCGATGCTCTACCATAAGGACTACCTACGCAGAACCTGAGAATCAGAAAGGCCGTTGGGCAATGAGTCGGCTCCCCAACCACGCAATGCGCTCCGGCGCGTTAGCGGTGGGCGTCGCCGCCGGCCTGATGGTCCTGGCCAGCACCACGCAGTCCCCCGACGGCTTTGTGACGTCGGCTTTCCGCGGGCCACTCGAGGCCCTCGGTGGCTCGGCACCGGCCGAGGAGGCCGACCTGCTGGCCATCGGCGCCGGTTCCAGCGACATCGGCGAGATTGCCGCCATCATGAACCCCGGAGTGTCAAACCCCGGAGTGCCGCAGGGCCTCACCGACCCGTCCGTGCAGGCCGCCTACGACGCCGGTATGGGCCTCGGCGCGGCGCCCGTCGGGGATGCGGCACTGGCCGCACCCGCCTACAAGCAATCACTGGAACTGCCGCGGGTGCCGGTCGTTGACGCCCAGGGCCAGATCGACTGCACCGGATCGGTCAGTTGCCTCACCGACCCGGTCACCAAGGTGACGACGGTGACCTATCCCGACGGTGTCGTCGCACTGGTCCAGCAGGTCAACGACATGACGGTCGTCGCCTACAAAACGTTGACCGAGGCCCTGCCCGCGCCGTTTAAAGCGCTGATGCCACCGGCGTTCACGCCGACGTTCGCGCCTCCGGGCGGCCCCGCCCCGCTGCCTGCCGCATCAGTTCCAGCGGTTCAGACGCCCGCACCGCAGACGGGCGCCCCGTCCCTCGACGCGACACCGCCGAGTTCAGCGAAGCTTCCCGAGATCAACGCGAGCACCGTGCGCCCGCGGGTCGGGGTCACCAAACCGTCGCGGGACCTCGGTCCGGGACAGAACGAGTCGGCTTCTGGCCCCGGTGCCGTCAAGAATCCCGCCGTGAAGATTCCCGCCGTCAAGCCGACCAGTCCGTTCGACGTCGTTAAAGACGCCATCGGATCGGTTGTCGGTGCCGTGACCGGCCACAAGGCCCCCTCCAAGACCATCCGGCCGGCCGAGGCGCCGAGTCCTTCGGATCAGGATTCGTCGGGCCAGGATTCTTCGGGCCAGGATTCTTCGGGCCAGGATTCTTCGGGTCCGGCAGCCGGCGGCGATCAGTAACTAGCCTCCGCGCGCCATTTTCTCCAGGCGGGCGATCCGATCCTGCACCGGCGGGTGCGTTGAAAACATCTTGCCCATCCGGTCCTTGGCGCTGAACGGGCTGGCAATCATCAGATGCGACTGATCCGCCAACTGCGGACTCGGCGGCAGCGGCGCCTGCTCCACACCGCCGCTGATCTTCCGCAGCGCGGACGCCAGCGCCAACGGATCGCCGGAGAGTTGCGCGCCGGACTCATCGGCCTGATACTCCCGAGAGCGTGACACCGACATCGTGATCACCGTCGCGGCCATCGGCGCAAGGAGCGAAACCAGCAGCAGCGCAAGCGGCTTGGGCCCGCGACCGCCGCCCCGCACTCCGGTGAACATCGCCATCTGCGCCATACCGGTGACCACGGAAGCCAGGGCGCCCGCCAC
>SYAA01000382.1 GCA_005789055.1 Actinomycetota bacterium | reverse complement strand
GCGGCCATCAGGGCATCTGCGATTGCGCGCCGGGACACGGCTCGGTCGGTGTCGGTCATTGGATTAGCGTAAGGCCGAAATCGGTGCGCATCCACCCGCGAGGAGTCCCACCCACCGTGGCGAAGAGGTTTTTGACGATCTTCGCCGTCGTGCTGTTGATGGTCGGCGCCGCTGATTACCGCGTGTTCGCCTCCCCGCGGCCGGCCGCCGGCCGCGACATCGAACTGGCCGAGGGATGGAAGCTGGTGTCCGCGACCGGCCTGGAGGCCGATGGCGCCGCGATTTCAGTTGCCGGCTACGACGACTCATCGTGGGTGCCGGTGCCTCGGATGCCCGGCACCGTTTTGGGCATTCTGCAGGAGGCCGGGGTCTACCCGAACCTCTACGTCGGCAAGAACCTGCTCACCGAAGTCCCCCAGGATCTCTACAAAAGTGATTGGTGGTACCGGACGACCTTCACCGCTCCGGCCGACTACCGGACCTACCTACTGGACTTCCCCGGTATCAACTACCGGGCCGAGATCTGGCTCAACGGCCATCGCGTCGCCGACGCAGGCCACATCGTCGGCATGTACACCCATCACGAAATCGACGTCACCGGCCACATCCGGTCCGGCGGACAGAACACCCTTGCGGTGAAGGTGATCCCCGAGCGATCCATTCAGGATGTCGACGGTGTGGAGTTAGCCGACAGTTGGTACGACTGGATCAACTGGCGCTACCTCGGATACCGACGGCCCGGTGCCTCAGAGGGCACCGGTCCGTCATTCGTGCCCGACCGCAATGCCGGGATCTTCAAACCGGTCCGGCTCAGAATGTTCGGGGCCGTCGATATCGGTCCGACGACGGTGAACAGCGAACTGCCTGACACCGACAGTGCTCGGCTCACGATCCACTCGGCCGTGCGCAACTACCGCGAGGAACCTCTCCGCGGTGTGCTGCAGGCAAGCATTACCCGGGACGGCAGAAAACCTGTCCGAGTCGCACAACCGGTAGTGTTGCAACCGGGCGAAGAACGTGAAATCAGCTTCGCACCAGACGATTTCACCGCCCTCAATATTGACCGCCCGGATCTATGGTGGCCCTACACGATGGGCAGCCCGGACCTCTACGATTTGCGCCTCGACTTCATCGAGGATCGAACAATCACAACCTCGACATCGCGTTTCGGTATCCGCACCGTCAGCCAGGGCCGCGACGGCGGCGGCGAAGGTGACTTCTTTCTCCGAGTCAACGGCCGGGATCTCATGATCCGGGGCGCCACCTACACCCCGGATCTGCTGTACTCCTACGACCCGGATCGGGATGCGGCGATCCTGCGGTACGCCAAAGACCTCGGCGTCAACATGCTGCGACTGGAATCCAAGATCGCCTCCGAACGACTTGTCGAGATGGCCGATGAAATGGGTATCCCGCTGATGTACGGCTGGATGTGCTGCAACCAGTGGGAACGCTGGCAGCAATGGGACTCCGAGGACCGTCGGGTCGCGCGGGAGAGCATGCGCTCACAGATCGAGATGCTGCGCCCGCACGCCTCGGTGTTCGTCTGGGCCAACGGCAGCGACGGCCGGCCGCCGGCCGAGGTGCTCGCCGACTACCGTGGCATCCTCGCCGAGCTGCACTGGCAGAACGCCACCGTCGACACCGTTTCGGCCTTCGCTCGCGACGGCGACGGCAACCCGCAATGGGACGGAATACGGATGGCCGGCCCCTATTCCTGGCGCCCGCCGTCGTACTGGTTCAGCGGCCGTTACTCCGCGGCCCGCGGAGCCTCTGCCGAACAGGGCGACAACGAACACATCCCGCCGTACGCCAGCCTGCGGCGCTTCATCCCCGCCGACAAGCTCTGGCCGATCAACGACACCTGGTTCTTCCACGCCGGGGCCGGTCTGCAGAACTCCACCCTGAGCAACGTCCGCCGCGTCATCGACCGGCGCTACGGGCCGTCCACCGACGCCCGGATGTTCGCCGACAAGGCCCAACTGGCCCACTACGAGTCCACCCGCGCACAATTCGAGGCGTTCGCCGCCGGTGGTTGGGACAGCCACAAAATGACCGTCTACTGGATGCTGAACAGCCATTGGCCGTCGTTCTTCGGCAACATTTTCGACTATTACCTGCGACCCGGCGGCGCCTACTTCGGGGCCAAGAAAGGCCTGCGGCCACTGTCGGTGGTCTTCGACTCCTATGCCACCGGCGACCATCGCCAGGCCCGAATCACGGTGGTTAACCAGAGTCCGCAGGCTCGTCAAGACCTGCGGGTGCGGGTTCGCACCTACGACCTGCGCGGCCGGTTGCGCGACAATCGCGGTGTCGGGGGCATCGACATCGGCCCCGGCGCCGCTGCCGCCGTGATGACGCTGCCTCCCGGTCCGTCGGACTCCCGGGTGTTCTTCGTGCGCTGTGAACTGCTCGATGCAGAGGGCGCAGTGATCAGTGAAAACGTCTACTGGCAGTCGCAGGTGCCCGACGACGTGGGTCCGCCGGGCAATGACACCGCGTTCGACTCGCGGCAGATCAGTTGGGCCGATATGACACCGTTGAACACCATCGGACGACCGGCGTTGGAGGTCAGTGCGCGTCCGGACGCCTCCGACCCCGCCCACGTGAAGGTCACGCTGCGCAACCGGGGCTCGCAGATCGCGTTTTTCCACCGGGTCGAGCTGCTCAGTACGGCCGGGGGCGAGGAGATTTTGCCGATCACCTACGACGACAACTATGTCAGCGTGTTCGGTGGCGAGACGGTCGAGATCAGCGGGCGGGTACCAGGCGGCGGTCCGGTGCCCGCCTGGGTACGGGTGACCGGCTACGGCGGCACGCCGGTGGTCGTGGCGGTGCGGTAGCGGCCCGTGGCCTAGATTCGCCTCCCGAGGTTCGGCTGGGGCCTAGATTCGCCCGTGGCCTAGATTCGGTAGGTGGGGCCGACTGCGCGGAAGGGACGGTAGACGTTGGTTGAGCATGCCCTCGTGGTGGCCGCTGCTCTGGCCGGAGCGGTGTTCACCGCGATCGGGATCGTCGTCCGCCAACGCGCAACCCTGGATGTGCCGCGCGACCGCGGCGTCAGCGGGTTGATGATCAACACGCTGCTGCACCGTCCACTGTGGTGGGCCGGCACGGCCGCCGCGGTGACCGGATACGGATTTCAGGCGGTAGCGCTGGCCTACGGGTCGCTGCTGCTAGTGGCGCCCCTGCTGGTGTCGGCGCTGTTGTTCGCGCTGCCGCTCAGCGCGTGGATCTCCCGGCGCCGGGTCACCCGCGCCGAATGGGGATGGGCCAGCCTGTTGACCGTGGCGCTGGCGCTGTTTGTGGCCGTCGCCCGGACCAAACCCGGTGACTACGAAGCCTCCGAGCCGACGTCGGTCGCGGTGGCGACGATCTGCCTGCTGGTGGTGGCCGCCAGCCTCGTCATCGCCGTGCGGCTCACCGGGTGGCGGCAGGCGCTCCTGCTGGCGCTCGGGGTGGGAGTGCTCTTCGGTGTGCTGGCAGTGCTGACCAAAATCGAGATGCACATCCTGACCGAGGAGGGCGGCGCACGACTGCTCACCTCACCGGTGACCTACGCGCTGATCGTGGTCGCCGTGGCCGCGACGCTGTTGCAGCAGTCCGCCTTCCATGCCGGCTCGCTGAAGGCCTCCGTTCCGGCGATGCTGGTCCTCGAGCCGGTGGTCGCCGTGCTCCTGGGTCAGGTAATCCTCGGCGAACACCTGGCGGTCAGCACGCCCAGTGCGATCGCGCTGGGGATCGCCACCGCCGCGAGGGCGGTCGCGACGGTCGCTCTGGGCCGCGACGAGGGCGCCTTCGAGGACGAACTCGAAGCGGCCGCAGCGCGACGTCCGGCGCCGTGACGGTGTCCCCGCGCCGTCTGCCGTCGGAGCTACTGGCCGATCCGTCCCAGATACTGGCCGATATCGCCGCCCGTCCCTCAGGTCCCGGCGTCGGCGCGTTCTTCGATCTCGATGGAACCCTGCTGGCCGGCTTCACCGCCACCGCCCACGCCAGTGATCGCCTCCGGCGCGGCCAAGCCCGGATCGGCGAGGTGCTCGGCGTCGTCGAGGCCTCGGTGCGCTACAAGCTCGGGCGCATGCAGTTCGAACGACTCCTCGCGAGGGGCGCGACATACCTGCGGGGGGAATCGTTGGCCGAACTCAGTGCGGTCGGCGAACGATTGTTCGCCGAGGAACTGACGCACAAGGTCTACCCGTTGATGCGCCAGATCGTCGATGCGCACCTGAACCGCGGGCATACCGTTGCGATCAGCTCATCGGCGTTGACGATCCACGCCGAACCGGTAGCCCGCGCATTGGGGATCTCCGATGTCGTGTGCAACTCCTTCGAACTCGACGAGCACGGGTTGCTGACGGGCCGGGTGGCGAAACCAATCGTGTGGG
Organism: Actinomycetota bacterium; assembly: GCA_005789055.1. GTDB lineage: Bacteria > Actinomycetota > Actinomycetes > Mycobacteriales > Mycobacteriaceae > Mycobacterium. The sequence continues at coordinate 531 of SYAA01000382.1, read as the reverse complement.
GCCAACAGAAAGCCGCTGCCGTACAACGCCTGTGCGCCGAACGCGGTGTCGATGTGGGCCAGAGCTACTTCTATGCCGATGGAAACGAGGATGCGGCGTTGATGAGGCTGGTCGGTCATCCCCGACCGGTCAACCCCAGGGCTGGCCTTGCCGCACTGGCAGCGACACACGGTTGGCCGGTGCTGCATGTTGGCGCGCCGGGTCAGCGCGGCCCCGCCAATGCGCTCGGCCACCTGCCGGGCTTAGGCCGGGCCGCGATCGGTGCCGCGTTCGGTGCGGTTGCGGCACGCCGCGATCGACGGCGCTGAGCTGCGCTACATGGCGCGGTGCGGGACGTCGGTGACCAGACCACCGTCGACGACGTACTCCGAACCGGTCGAAAACGACGACTCGTCGCTGGCCAGGAACACTACGAAGGCGGCGACCTCCTCGGGTGTCCCGGGCCGGCCGAGCGGGGTGGTCACCATGTCCTCGGGCAAGTGCTCGGTCATCGGCGTACGGATGAACCCCGGATGTATCGAGTTGACGCGG
>SYAA01000381.1 GCA_005789055.1 Actinomycetota bacterium | reverse complement strand
GACAACATTCGCACCAGCCCGCGCACATCAGCGGTGATCGGATCGGCGGTGCCACCGGCGATCTCGGCCTGGACGATGGGCACGATCTGATCGATGACGGCTTCGTTGTAGCGGTCCAGGATCTCGCGGATCTCCGCATCGGTACTGCGGGCGCTGTTGCAGGCCGACATCACCGGGTCGTTGTGCGCGTACACCGCCGCCGCGCTGCCCACCATCCTCCTGGCGAACTCCGCCGGGGTCTCGCCCGCGCCGCGGGGCGCGAAGTCTCCGGTGAGTTCCTCAAGTTCCTGGGCGACTTCGCCGAGTATCTGCGCGAGGACCGCGTACTTGGAGTCGAAGTAGAAATAGAAGCCCGATCGCGCCACCCCGGCCCGTTCACTGATGGTGCTGACCGACAGTTCGGCGAAGGGCTTCTCCTGGAGCAACTGACGGACCGCCGCCACGATCGCATGGCGTTGCTTATCGCCACGGCGCCGGGGGGAACCCGCGGACTCCAGGGCGGTCCCCTGCGCTGCGCTCACCTGTTCACCTTGCACCACGCCGAGGCCCGAGGAAAACTTGACAGCCGTCAACTGGGCCAGCAGAGTTTTTCCCCAGCGTCCCAGGTTTTTCCCGAAGCGCCCCATCACCGTGTCCGTCAAGGAGCATCGATGACCACCGTCAACACCCCGCGGTACCTACTCGATCAGGCACGGCGCAGGCTCACCCCGACGCTCAACACCATCCCCGGGATGGGACTGCTCGACGAGCGACTGCGCAATACCCAGTGGCCGGAGTTCGTCTTCGCCGAGCCGCCACCGGGCAGCAGCCTCAAACCCGTGATGGGCAATAACGGTATGCCGGTGTTGGGCCACCTCATCGAGGTCTTCCGGGGCGGTCCCGACTACGTGCTGGGGACCTACCGAAAGTTCGGTCCGGTGCACTACAGCAAAACCCCCGCGCTCAACGCGGTCGCCGCACTCGGCCCAGACGCCACCCAGGAAGTGTTCTCCAACCGGAACAAGGACTTCTCGACCGTTGCCTGGCAGACGGTCATCGGGCCGTTCTTCAACCGCGGCCTGCTGCTGATGGACTTCGACGAGCACATGTACCACCGCCGGATCATGCAGGAGGCGTTCACCCGCACCCGACTGTCCGGCTACATCAAGCACATGGACGCGGTGGCCTCCGCGGTGGTGGCGAAGGACTGGCCGGTCAACGATGGGCGATTCCTGTTCATGCCGGCGGTCAAGGAACTCACCCTCGACATCGCCTCGGTGGTGTTCATGGGCCATGAGCCCGGTAGCGACCACGAACTGGTGACGAAGATCAAGACGGCCTATGAGACCACCACCCGGGCCGGTGGCGCGATCATCCGCACCCCGGTCCCGCCGTTCAAATGGTGGCGCGGACTGCAGGCCCGCAAGGTGCTCGAGGAGTATTTCATCGAGCGGGTCCGCCAACGCCGCGATGCCGAGGGCACCGACATGCTGACGGTGCTGTGCCACACCGCAGATGACGACGGAAACTCCTTCAGCGATACCGACATCGTCAACCACATGATTTTTTTGATGATGGCCGCGCACGATACGTCCACGTCGACACTCACCACCATGGCCTACCACTTGGCCGCCAACCCGAACTGGCAGCAGCGCTGCCGCGAGGAGGGTGATCGGATCGGTGACGGCCCGCTCGACATCGACGCGCTGGACAAGCTGGAGACCCTCGACCTGGTGATCAACGAGTGCTTGCGGCTGGTCACTCCGCTGCCGTTCAGCGTCCGCCGGGCCGTCCGGGATACCGAGATTCTGGGCCACTACATTCCGGCCGGGACCAACGTGACCATGTGGCCGGGCATGAATCACCGGCTACCGGAGTTGTGGGATGACCCGGAGCGCTTCGATCCAGCCCGGTTCGCCGAGCCGCGCTCCGAGCACAAGCGGCACCGGTACGCCTTCGCTCCGTTCGGCGGCGGCGCCCACAAGTGCATCGGCATGGTGTTCGGGCAACTCGAGATCAAGACGGTCATGCACCGGTTGCTGCGCAATTACCGCCTCGAGTTGACCCACCCCGGTTACCGGCCGCACTACGACAACGCCGGTATGCCGGTTCCGATCGACGGCATGCCGATTGTGCTGCGCCCGTTGAAGTGACCTCAGGCCAGCGACAGGAACAGCTTCTCCAGTTCGGCCTCGGTGAGTGCGGCCTTGCCTTTATTCGCAGCGTCGGCCGAGGCGCCCAGCACGCATTCCCTTAGCCCGGTGGCCACGATTTTGAAGCCGGCCCGATCCAGTGCCTTGGACACCGCGGCCAGCTGGGTGACTACGTCCTTGCAGTCGCGGCCCGCCTCGATCATCGAGATCACTCCCGCGAGCTGGCCCTGCGCCCGGCGCAACCGGTTCAACACGTCAACCATCGCGTTCTCGTCACCGACCATGAACGTCTCCTTACCTCTGCATTGATGGTACCCGTCGGGGTATCACTCCCGGGTCGAAGAGAATCCGTTTCAGCGGACACCGTTGGTAGCGGGCGCAGGCGAATGCCATCGCGCCGGCGATCGCGGCGACGATCGCCACGGCCAGCCCGATCCAGATATTGGCCTCCTCGGCCAGCACCAGTGCCGCCATGCCAAGCACGAACCAACCGAAGGCCTGACGCAGCGTGGTGGGCTCGACATAGTCGGTGAGCCGGCCACCGATCACACTGCCGACCACGGCGGCGGCGGTGACCATCCCGGCCAGCTTCCAATCAATCGGCACCTCGCCCAAGTGACCGACGAAACCGGCGAAGGATTGCATGGAGATCACCACCAGCGAGGTGCCGACCGCGGCCGGCATCGGCAGGCCGCCGAGCAGCGCCAGTGCCGGAACCAGAAGGAATCCACCGCCGGCGCCCACCAGTCCGCTGATCAGTCCCACGGTCGCGCCCTGCAGCACGATCTTGACGACCGGCAGCGGCCCTGCCGACTCATCGCCGAGGTCCCTGCGGCCCCGCAGCATGGCCATCGCAGCGAAGATCATGATCAGCGCGAAGGCGATGAGCAGGATGTTGCCGGGCACGAAATGCGCGAGTCGGCCACCGGTGAAGGCGCCCGTCATGGCCGCAGCCCCGAACACCGCCGCGATCTTCCAGCGCACCCGGCCGGCCCGGGCATGGGCGATCGCACCGACGGCGCTGGTCACCCCGACCACCAGCAGTGAGGTGGCGATGGCAGCCTTAGCGTCCAGGCCGGCCACGTAGGCCAGTAGCGGAACGGTCAGGATCGAGCCGCCACCGCCGAGCAGGCCCAGCGAGATACCGACGAACACGGCCAGCACGACGGTCAGTGCGATCACGATCATCCCCATTTCGTTAATACCCTATGGGGTATATTAAGCCATACCCGCGGGGGTACAGGCAAGAGGGAATAGAAATACCCCCCAGGGTACTTATTGAAGGCGTCCGCGAAGCTGCCCTGAAAGGATTTCACCCATGGCCACCGTCGAACTCACCGCGACCGACTTCGAGTCCACGGTCACCGGTAACCCCATCGTGCTCGTCGACTTCTGGGCGTCCTGGTGCGGTCCGTGCCGTGCCTTCGCGCCGGTATTCGAGAACTCGGCCGCCAAGCACCCCGACGTGGTGCACGCCAAGGTCAACACCGAAGTCGAACAGGAACTGGCCGGGGCGCTGCAGATCCGCTCGATCCCGACCATCATGGCGTTCCGCGACGGCGTTCTAGTCTTCTCTCAACCGGGCGCGCTACCCGCACCGGCACTCGAGGAGATCATCACCAAGATCACCGAACTCGACATGGACGAGGTTCGTGCGTCCATCGCCGCAAGTTCCGACACCACGTCCGCTTAAAGTAGCGATCCGAGGAGGAAACCCATGTGCTATCCCGTGCAGTGCCCACGCTGTCAGAAGACCACCTGGAGCGGTTGCGGCGAACACGTCGCCGAAGTGATGCGCAACGTACCGCCCGCCCAGCAGTGCGCCTGCGCCGCCGGCAACTCCCCCCAGCGCTGAGCTTTTTAGTCAAACGGATTGTCGCCGGCGGCGACGGCGGTGCCGAGGCTCATCAGCAGCACGGCTCCGTCATGCAGTCGTTGTCCGGACTCCCTACTGGCCGCACCGGCCAGATAGCGCGCCCAGGTGCCCTCGATCACGACACCGAGTTTCAGGCAGGCCAGCGCCAGGTACCAGTCCAGCTGCTCGGAGCGCCGGCCGCCCGCGGCCTGATAGGCCTCGAGCAGCTCGCCGCGTCGGGCCAGCCCACCCAACTCCGCGAGGTAACCGGCCGAACCGAGGGGGTTGGGTGCGATCGGCCAGCACACCAGCATCCAGCCCAGGTCCAGCAGCGGGTCGCCGACGGTGCACATCTCCCAGTCGACGAACGCCGCCACCTCAGGGACGTTCCGGCGCAGCATGGTGTTGTTGAGATGGATGTCGCCGTGCACAATCCCCGGCTCGCTGTCGGTCGGCGCATTGACCTCCAGCCAGTCGCAGAGTTCGTCCACCCCGAGCAGAGAATCGTAGGCGTAGCCGTCTTGCTGACGATACGCCGCCACCGCCGAACGCCATTGCGGCACTTGGCGTTCGAGAAATGAGCCGGGACGTTTCCAGGCCGCTAGTTCGCTACCCTCCCACGGCGTCTGCCCCAATCTGGCCACGTCGGCGGCATAGTTCAGGCCGACCCGGTAGCGCATCGCCGGATCACGCACATACGCCGGTGCCACCTCGTTACCCGGGTTGAACCCGTCGACCTCCTCCATCAGGTAGAACACGACACCGAGGACGTCAAGGTCTTCACAGGAGGCGACGATCGCCGGGTGCGGTACCGCACTGCCGGCCAGGGTGCGCAGCACGGCGATCTCACGTTGCATGGTCCGGTTGCTGTTGGGCCGCGGGTGCGGCGGCGGACGGCGCAGCACCAGCGAGCGCCCGTCGATCCGCAGGCGCACCACCACGTTCTGGCTCCCGCCGACCAGGGGTACGACGTCGGTCACGTCGCTGCCGATGCCCTCTGACCGCACCCAGGTGCGCAGGGCCGCGACGGCCTTCTCGTCCAGCGTCCCGGTGACCCCGGGTCCGATGGTCGACATGGTCACGGTCCCCGACCGTCGCACACGTTGCGGCGCGTGGGGACGGATCGCGCCGGACTCAGCGCCGACCTTCGATGACGAACGTCGCCTCCACCTCCGAGGCGATCGTGATCTCCTCAGGCCGGAGCTCAAACCGCGATGGCTCATCCGCCGACGGCGCCATCGCGCGGGCCAGGAAGACTTTCTGCTGCGGCCGCTCGCCCAGTCCAGGATCGCTGATGGATCGAACCCGCACCGCGCCCAGATCAAGGGCATCGGCATAGTCCTGTGCACGAACTTTCGCGTCACGAACTGCTCGCTGCCGCGTCTTGCGTTCCACAGCAAGCCGTCTGGCATCGGTCAGCGCCCAGTCGATGTAACCGATACTTAAGGGATCGACTCCGGCGCCCCAGGCCACCCACGTGGCCAGCGCATCGAAATCCGTGAACACCGCCGTGAGCGAAACCGCCGCGGTATGCACCAGAGGCGACCGCTTGCCACCGTCGTTCCACGGCCGGTGTGATGCGGTTCGGACCTGATCAATCGCGTACCGGGTGACCGGCCCCCGCTTGGGATGATGCTGCGTCTCGATGGAGGCCGTCACCTCGGCCAGTGCGCTCGTCACCTTCTGGAAAACCGTTTCAGCTGAGCGGCCTTCGGCGTTGAGCCCTGCGTGCACGGTCGCACGTTCAGCGGCCAGGGTGATCGAGTGCGAACCCCGGACGGTGATCTCTACTGCTGTCATACGACCCACCCTAGATTTACGCCGCGGTGCTATTTGATCAGCGGGTCGCGCGGCATACCGAGGATGCGCTCGGCGATCTGGTTGCGCGCCACCTCCGAGGTGCCGCCGGCGATGGCCATCCCGCGGGCACCCATCGCCGCCCGGGAGGCCAGTGTGCCTTCGCCGTCCTCCAGTGCCAGATCCGGACCCACCAGCGAGGCCGCGATAGCACCCTGCTCCTGGAAGTGGTCGGCCAGTTTGAGTTTGGTGATGTTGCCCTCCGGGCCGGGGCCGGCACCTTCAATGCTGCGGACCGCCCGTCGAAGGTTCAGCAGTCGCAGTGCGTGGTCCTCGGACAGGAATCGGCCGACCCGTTGCAGGGAGCCGATCACTCGATCACCGTGTGTCTGGGCCAGGTGCATCAGCCATGCCGATGCGGGTGCGATGCCCCCACCGCCGCCGCCGATGCTCACCCGCTCATTGCCGAGGGTGGCCCGTGCCACCGTCCAACCCGCGTTCGGTTCGCCGACGACATCCTCATCGGGAACGAACACATCGGTGAAGAAGACCTCATTGAAATCCGAGCCGCCGGTGATCTGGCGCAGCGGCCGCACCTCGACCCCGGGCGCCTTCATATCCAGGATCACCATCGTGATGCCGGCGTGCTTAGGCCCGTCGAAGTCGGTGCGCACCGTCGCCAGCCCGCGCTTGCAGTAGTGCGCACCGCTGGTCCACACCTTCTGGCCGGTGATCGACCATCCGCCGTCGACGCGGGTGGCGCGGGTCTTGACCGCCGCGGCATCCGATCCCGCTGACGGCTCGGAGAACAACTGGCACCAGATTTCGTCCTGGCGCAACGCCTTTTCGACGAATCGCTCGATCTGCGAAGGGGTTCCGTGCTGGATCAGGGTGAGGATCACCCAGCCGGTGATGCCGTAGTCCGGCTTCGTGACGTCCGCGGCGGCGAACTCCTCCTCGCACAGCAGCTGCTCCACCGCACCGGCCGCAAGGCCCCACGGCTTGGGCCAGTGCGGCATCAGGTAGCCGGTCGCGATCAATTCGTCGAGTTGGGCTTTCTCATCCAGTGCGGCGATACGCTGCGCCTCGGCGCGGATCTCGGTGCGCAACTCATCGGATCCGGCCGGAAGGTCGAGGCTGTTAGCCCGGGCGATTCCTTTTGCGGTCAGATCGAACACGTCGGTGGCCGACTCATCGCCGCCGAGCACCGCCTGCACGGTCAGCGCGCGCCGCAGGTGCAGGTGCGCGTCGTGCTCCCAGGTGAACCCGATCCCGCCGTGCACCTGGATGTTGAGTTCGGCATTGCGGACGTAGGCCGGAAACGCCAACGTCGCAGCAGCCGCAGCGATCAGCCGGAACTGCTCCTCGTCCTCGTCTGCGGCGCGGGCGGCATCCCACACGCAGGAGACCGCCGACTCCGCGGCCACCAGCATGTTGGCGCAGTGATGCTTGACGGCCTGGAAAGTGGCGATGGTCCGGCCGAACTGCTCGCGCACCTTCGCGTACTCGACAGCGCTGTCCACGCAATCAGACGCACCACCGACGGCCTCGGCCGCGTACAGCGTGCGGGTGCGGGCCAGTGCGGCGTTGCGCGCCCCGGGGAGTGTGTTGTCGCCGACGGCAACGTCGGTCAGTACAACGCGCCCAGAGCGCCGACTGCGGTCCAGGTTCTCCGGCACGTCAACCGCGACACCGGCAGCCGTGCGCTCCACCACCAGCATGTCCTCACCGCTGGCCAGCAACAGAACGTCGGCCAGTCCCGCGCCCAGCACCACGCCGGCGTCACCGGAAATGCGACCACCCGACACAGTCAGGTTGCCACCGAAACCGATTGCGGCAGTATGGGTTCCGTCGACCAGACCGGGCAGCAGACGCGCTTTCTGCTCGTCGGTGCCGACGGCGGCGATCACCGATGACACCACCACCGTGGGTACGAACGGTCCGGGCGCGACCGCGCGGCCCAACTCGTCGATGACAACGACCAGCTCGGGCAGCCCATAGCCCGATCCGCCGTACTGCTCTTCGATGTGCAGGCCCAGCCAACCCAGTCCGGCCAGCTCAGCCCAGAAGGCCGGTCGGGTCTCGGAGTCGGCGTCGAGCAGTGCGCGCGACGCCAACCGGGCCTTCTGTGCGGTCAGGAACGAACGAGCAACGTCGCTGAGTTCGCGGTGATCGTCGGTGAGGGCGATGGGCATTGCTTTCCTCCTGGGATGGGTGCGGTCGGTGCGGTGCCGCGTCCTGACCCGAACGTTACCGGAGGTAAGTTCTTCCCATGTCTGGGAACTCGACAGGTTTGCGGATGGGTGCGGGCGTGGCCGCCGCCGCGGTGGGCTTGGGCGTGGCGCAGTTGCTGGCCTCCTTCTTCTCCCCCGCCGCCGACGTGCGCACCTCCGTCGGTACGGCGGTGATCAACCTGACCCCCGGACCGGTCAAAGAGTGGGCGATCCAGACTTTCGG
>SYAA01000380.1 GCA_005789055.1 Actinomycetota bacterium | reverse complement strand
TTCACGGAGCTGCGTGATGAGGTCTTCCAGGGCTGCCGGTGGCAGCGCCCCGGCCTTGTTGAACACCAGATGGCCCTTCTTGAACGCCATCAGCGTGGGAATTGCGCGAATTTCGGCGGCGGCGGCGAGCTGCTCCTGCGCCTCGGTGTCGACTTTGGCGAAAACGATATCGGGATGCTTCTCGGCGGAGGCACTGAACGTCGGCGCGAACGCGCGGCACGGACCGCACCAGGACGCCCAGACGTCGACCAGCACGATGTCGTTGCCGGAGATGGTGTCGTTGAAATCCTGCTCGGTGAGATCACGGGTAGCCATGTCGGTGCCAACGTCCGGGGCGGGTCCCGATATTCCCGCCCGAGGGGCTCGAGTCCCGCAGGAACCTCCGACGGATTCAAACACCCTCAGCCCCGGGCGAGAGCCCGATCGACCAGTGTCCCCAGGGCCGGTCCAATGGCCAGGGAGTAGGCGCGCGACATATGGCTGGCGTCGTAAAAGACCATCGTGTTGCCCACCACTGCCGGGCAGCGGCCAGCAGAACAAAACAGATCAACGGTGTTGGTGTACTGGCCGCCGTTGGCGCGGACAACCGAGGACTCGACTGCGATACCGGCATCGTTCACGACGGGCCAGGTTGCCTCGCATGCGCTTGCGTTCCGGAGGTGCATTGACAAACAGTTCGGTGCCACCGTGGTTAGTTTCGGTTCCGGGCCGAGAACTAACACCTGGGAGCCGTTGCTCCGCAGCTCTCGCACCAGGTGCGCCAAGCCGTCGATCCATCCCGAGTTGAAAGGTTCGAATCCCGGCTTGTCCCAGACTCCGATGCCATCCGAGCCGTAGCCCCGAACCGCGGCGACGACAACCAACTGCGGAGGTTCGGCGCGCAACCGGGCCAGGATTCCGGAACGCCACTGCGCACAGCGTTGTAACTGCTCCGACCACTCATTGAGGCGCGCTGTCAAGGGAAGGTCGACGATTGGGCAGGAGGCCTTCGCCATCAGTAGCATGCGCCAGTCCCGTTGATCGACGGCTTGCTGGAGCGCTGGGTTCCACATCGCCGCGTGGGAGTCGCCAATGAGGGCAACGGTCGTCGACGACGATCGGTTGCCGGTAATGCATTCAGGCTGACTACCGTCGAACGGAAGCGAGCGCAGACAACCCCCGGCGACGATATTCTTGACCTCCGCGGCGGTGCCGGTCAGTGGCGGCGTGAGATTGGATGGAACGACCCCGACCTTCAGCGCGGCCGTTATTGCGGAGTTCACTTCGGTGAACGCGTTGTCTACCGCCGCGTCGTAGACCTCCATCGGCAACCCTGGAGGCGTGGTTGCGGCGGTGAATGCCAGGGGCGGTGCCGCTGGCCCGGGACCGATCGGAGACGGGGTTCCCACCAACGCGATTGCGGCGACTCCTACCGCCAATACGGTGGCCACGCCGCCAAGCGCCAGACTGTTACGCGGGGACAAACGGATGCGGTCGGAAAATCGCAAGGGATTCTCGATGAAACGCAGAGTCAAGACGGCCAAGCCCGCAGAAAGGCCCATCGAGGCAAGTCTCATCGGCAGACCCAACGAGTGACCCAACAATACAGGGAGGAGGACCAGCACCGGCCAGTGCCAGAGATACCACGAATACGAAATCCGACCGATCGCCCGCATCGGTGGAAGACTGAGAATCCGACCGCATCCCCGAACCCCGTTGGCGCAACCCGCGCCAATGATCAGCGCCGTGCCTAGGGTGGGCAGCACTGCCGCGGTGCCGGGATACGCCGTCCGGCCATTCAGCCAGAAACATGAGAGCAGGATCATCGCCAGACCGACCCACCCGAGAATCATGGCAGGTAATGCAGGCAGGCGCCGCCAGTGGACGACTGTGAGAGCCACCAGCCCACCGGTGGCCAACTGCCACGCGCGCGTGGGCAACGACAGATACGCGGCGGGCGGCATGAGGTAGGTCAGGATCAGCGACATCGCGAACGACACCACAATCACTAGCGTCAACAATGCCAAATAAGGGCCTGCCGAAGGTTTGGACCCGCTCGGCGGGTCTCGGCGTACCCGCCGGATCAGCCACGCCGCGATGATGATCATGACCGGCCAGATCACGTAGAACTGTTCCTCGACGGCCAGCGACCAATAGTGCTTGAACGGCGATGGGGTGGCCAGGTCGTCTTTGCCGAAGTAATTCATCCCGGACGCTACAAACCAGTAGTTGCAGACGTAGAGAGCGCTGGTGATGGCATCAATGGCGACGGTTTTCACCTGTAAAGGCGGCAATATCAATGCCGATGCGACCATGGTCAGGACACCCACCGTGGCCGACGCGGGAAGCAACCGTCGTGCACGGGCGCCCCAAAAGCGCCGCAAGCTGACAGTCCCGGAAGAACTTGCTTCACGCCATAGCACCCCGGTGATGAGGAATCCGGAGATGATGAAGAACACGTCAACGCCCACGAAACCGCCGTTGACACCGGGAACTCCGGCATGGAAAAGGACTACCGCCATAACGGCGACCGCACGCAAGCCCTCGATGTCAGGGCGAAAAGCGCTGTTGGCAAACGGCCCCGCTCGGGATAAACCCTGTTCGGTCCGGGTAGACGGCAACGTCGGCGGATGCACATTTTCCCGTTCCGTGTGCACTCGTCGCTCCCGCCCGCCTCGCCCTAGACCGGGTGAACTCCGGCGGGCAAACCCTAACGCGTAGCTAGGCACGTGTGCGAAGGTATCGCTAGACGGTGAAGCCCAGCGCGCGCAGTTGGTCACGTCCGTCGTCGGTGATCTTGTCCGGGCCCCACGGCGGGTTCCAGACCCAATTGATCTTGATCTCGTTGACAAGCCCCGTTCCGACGAGGGCATTGAGCATCTGATCCTCGATGACGTCGGTCAGCGGGCAGGCTGCCGACGTCAGCGTCATGTCGATAAGGGCCGCCGTGCCGGCCTCGCCTTTCTCCACGGCGATCCCGTAAACCAGGCCGAGGTCGACGACATTGATGCCGAGTTCGGGATCCACCACGTCACGCATGGCCTCTTCGAGATCGGCGAGTTGCTCATCGGCGGTCACATCTGTCATCGCTTCTCCTCACGCAGGGATGCGGCCGCCTCCGCGGCCGCGGTTTTGAACGCCAGCCAACCCAGCAGCGCGCACTTCACCCGTGCCGGGTACTTCGACACTCCGGCGAAGGCGATGCCGTCGCCCAACACGTTCTCATCGCCGGGATCGGCTCCCCGCGACGACACCATCTCACTGAACGCCTGCACCGTCTTCAACGCGTCCCCGACGGTCTGACCGATCACCAGATCGCACAGCACCGAGGTCGCGGCCTGACTAATCGAGCAGCCCTGCCCGTCGTAGGAGACGTCGGTCACCCGCTCGCCGTCCTCGGACAGCGAAACGCGCAACGTCACCTCATCACCACAGGTCGGGTTGACGTGATACACCTCGGCGTCGAACGGTTCGCGTAGACCGCGGTGATGCGGGTGCTTGTAGTGATCGAGGATCACGTCCTGGTACATCTGCTCGAGACGCATCAGGCGTTCCCGCGCTGACCAAAGAAGTCGATCGCGCGACGGACACCGGCGATGAGCCGATCGACTTCATCGGCGGTGTTGTAGACGGCGAAGGAGGCGCGGACGCTGGCGGCAAGACCGAAGCGGCGATGCAGAGGCGCGGCGCAGTGGTGGCCGACACGGACAGCCACCCCCTCGTCGTCGAGTACCTGCCCGACATCGTGGGCGTGGATCCCGTTCACGACGAACGCCACCGGCGAGTGTCGCACTGCCGGATCGGCTGGGCCGATGATGCGCACCTCGGGAATCTCGGAAAGACCCTCCAGCGTTGCTGTGACCAGTCGGTGTTCATGCGCAGCCACCGCCGACATCCCGATAGCGCTGAGATAGTGAACCGCGGCGGCGAGGCCAACAACCTGAGAGATCATCTGGGTGCCGGCCTCGAAGCGTTGCGGCGGTGGCGCGTAGGTCGCCGATTCCATGGTCACCGTCTCGATCATGGAACCACCGGTGAGGAACGGCGGCAGCGCCGCGAGCAGTTCGGGACGGCCGTAGAGCGCGCCGATTCCGGTCGGCCCG
>SYAA01000379.1 GCA_005789055.1 Actinomycetota bacterium | reverse complement strand
GTCGATGCGGAACTTGGGCTTGGAGGTGCGCGCCGGAGCGCCCCGGCGCAACCAGGCCAGCTCCTTGCGCATCAGGTTTACCCGTTTGGCCTCGGTGGCCGCCGCCACCCGGTCGCGCTCCACACGCTGCAGCACATATGCTGCGTAACCACCGTCGAACGGCTCGACAACGCTGCCCCGGCCACTTCCCTCCGGCCCAACCCCGTGCACTTCCCACGTGGTGGTGGCTACCTCATCGAGGAACCACCGGTCGTGGGTGACCACCAGCAGTCCGCCGGTGCTGCGCGACCAGCGTGCCCTGAGATGGGCGGCCAGCCAGGTGATGCCCTCGATGTCGAGGTGGTTGGTGGGTTCATCGAGGGCGATAACGTCCCAGTCGCCGATCAACAACTCGGCCAACTGCACCCGGCGGCGCTGGCCGCCGGAGAGTGCGGCGATTGGCGTCTGCCAGTCGAGATCGGCCACCAGGCCGCCCACCACATCGCGGGTCTTCGGATCTCCCGCCCACTGGTGTTCGGCACGATCCCCGACCAGGGCATGGGCCACGGTGTGCGTCGGATCGAGGGTGTCTGCCTGCTCGAGTGCGGCTACCCGCAGGCCTCCGCGGCGGGTGACCCGCCCGGAGTCGGGAGTGATCCGGCCGGTCAGCAAGCCGAGCAGACTCGACTTACCGTCGCCGTTGCGGCCAACGATCCCGATGCGATCGCCGTCGTTCACACCGACCGTCACGGCGTCGAAGACCACCCGGTTCGGATATGCCAGGCGCAGCGTTTCGCCGCCAAGCAGATGTGCCACCGCCAAGAGCCTAGGCTGTGGGGAAAGTACTGGGCTTTACGACTACAGGGTGTTACACGTACAGGGTTTACAAGTAGAGGGTCTCAGCGGGGAGCAGCGGTGGTAGATCTGAATTTGTCGGCGATCGCACGACCTTTGGAGCGGCTGGTCGCGACCGCCCAGAACGGCTACGAGGTGGCCCGCTGGGGCGGCCTGGAGACCGGCGCGGTGCCGTCGACCTTCCAGATTGTCGAGAGCAACAGCATGTACAAGCTCCGGCGGTATTTCCCGCCGGACAACCGGCCCGGCCGCCCGGCCGCTGGGCCGCCGGCGCTGATGGTCCACCCGATGATGATGTCGGCGAACATGTGGGACGTCAGCCGGGCCGACGGCGCGGTCGGCATCCTGCACGCCGCCGGCGTCGATCCATGGGTGATCGACTACGGTTCACCGGACAAGGTCAAGGGTGGCATGGAGCGCACCCTCACCGACCACATCGTCGCGCTCAGCGAGGCCATCGACATCGTTGTCGCCGCCACCGGTCAGCCCGTCCACCTGGTCGGCTACTCCCAGGGCGGCATGTTCAGTTATCAGACAGCCGCCTACCGCCGATCCAAGGACGTCGCCAGCGTGGTGGCCTTCGGCTCCCCGGTGGACACCCTGGCGGCGCTGCCGATGGGCATTCCGGCCAACATGGGCGTTGTGGGCGCGGAGTTCCTCGCCGACCATGTGTTCAATCGGATCGACATCCCGGGCTGGTTGGCCCGCACCGGTTTCCAGATGCTCGATCCGGTCAAGTCGGCCAAGTCGAAGGTCGACTTCCTGCTGCAGTTACACGATCGGGAGGCGCTCCTCCCGCGTGAACAGCAGCGGCGTTTCCTCGACAACGACGGCTGGATCGCGTGGTCCGGACCGGCGGTCTCGGAACTGCTCAAGCAGTTCGTGTCACACAACCGGATGATGACCGGCGGGTTCGCCATCAAGGGCCAGTTGGTGACGCTGGCCGACATAACCTGTCCGGTGCTGGCGTTCGTCGGTGAAGTCGACGACATCGGCCAACCCGCCTCGGTGCGGGGCATCAAACGCGCCGCGCCGAAAGCTGAGGCGTACGAGGTGATGATCCGGGCCGGTCACTTCGGGCTGGTCGTGGGGTCGAAAGCGGCCACCATCACCTGGCCCACCGTCGCGGCGTGGGTGCAGTGGCTCGCCGGCGGCGCTGACCGCCCGGACAACATCGCACCGATGCCGGACACCACGGCCGGTTCCGGCCAGACCGGCGTGGCGATGAGCTCGCGCGTCATGCACGGTGTCGCTGAGGCCTCCGAGTTGGCTGTGTCGATCGCCCGCGGAGCCGCCGATGCCGTCGCCGGTGTCAACAAGTCGCTGCGGACGCTGGCCATCGAGACCGTGCGCACCCTGCCGCGCCTGGTTCGGCTGGGCCAGATCAACGATCACACTCGAATCTCGTTGGGGCGCATCATCTCCGAACAGGCCGAGTCCGTGCCCGACGGCGAGTTCCTATTGTTCGACGGCCGCGTGCACACCTACGACGCCGTCAACCGGCGCATCGACAATGTGGTGCGCGGCCTGATCGCGGTCGGCGTGCGTCAGGGCACTCGCGTCGGCGTGCTGATGGACACCCGCCCTAGCGCGATGGTGGCTATCGCCGCACTGTCTCGTCTGGGCGGCGTCGCCGTCCTGATGCCGCCCGACGGCGACCTCGCGAAGGCCACCCGACTCGGAGGTATCACCGAGTTGATCACCGACCCGGCGAACCTGGCCGCCGCGAGCAGATTGCCGGTGCAGACGCTGGTACTCGGTGGCGGCGACACCCGCGATCTCGATTTGCCCGCCCGCAGCACCGTGATCGACATGGAGAAGATCGACCCCGACGCGGTGGAACTGCCCGGGTGGTACCGGCCCAACCCCGGCTTCGCCCGCGATGTGGCCTACGTGGTGTTCAACGCCAAAGGCGGCGGGGATCTTGAGCCCAAGCAGATCACCAACTACCGGTGGGCGCTATCGGCCTTCGGCACCGCCTCGGCTGCCGCACTCACCCGAAACGACACCGTCTACTGCCTGACCCCACTGCACCATCAGTCCGGCCTGCTGGTCAGCCTGGGCGGTGCGGTGGTGGCCGGCGCACGAATCGCACTGTCCCGGGGTCTGCGGCCGGACCGGTTCTTCGATGAGATCCGCCAGTACGGCGTCACCGTGGTGACCTACACCTGGTCGATGCTGCGGGAGATCGTCGAAGACCCCGGCTTCGCGGCCGCCGGTAAGAATCCGCTGGCCGGCAACAACCCGATCCGGCTCTTCATGGGGTCGGGCCTGCCGACCGGATTGTGGCGACGCCTCCTGGAGGTCTTCGAGCCCGCGACGGTCGTGGAGTTTTTCGCCACCTCCGACGGGCAGGCCGTGCTCGCCAACGTGGCCGGGACCAAGATCGGCAGCGAGGGACGCCCACTGCCCGGCGGCGGCGAGGTCGAGTTGGGCGCCTACGACGTGACCGAAGACCTCATTTTGGAGGATCAGCGTGGCTTCGTGAAGGTCGCCGGCCCCGAAGAGATCGGTGTTCTGCTGGCCCGGCCGTGGGGACCGATTGACCCCACCGCCTCGATCAAACGCGGGGTGTTCGCCGCCGGCGACGTCTGGATCTCTACCGAGTACGTGTTCTGGCGCGACGCCGACGGCGATTTCTGGCTGCTCGGAAACCGCTCCGGGTTCCTGCACACGCCGCGCGGGGTGGTGTTCCCCGCGCCGATCACCGACGCCATCGGAGCCATCGCCGCGGTTGACCTCGCGGTGACCTACGGCGTGGACACCCCGGCCGGGACCCTGGCCGTCACGGCGGTCTCGCTGCGGCCGGGGATGAGCATGACCGTCGCCGACCTGAGCGAGGCGGTGGCGTCGATGCCGGTCGGATTGCCGCCGGACGTGGTGCATGTGGTGCCGGAACTGGCGGTGAGCGCCTCCTACCGGCCGGTCGCTTCGGCACTTCGGGCGGCCGGTGTGCCCAAGGCAGGTCGTAACAGCTGGTATCTGGACGGCGATAGTCAGTCGTATAAGAGGCTGACGGCGTCGGTCTATCGAAGCTTGACGGCCCCAGCCCGGTAGACCCAAAGCCCGGTAGGCCCTAAGCCCGGTAGAATGGGCAGTTCAGATGCCCGGAGGGGACAGATGACGAGAACAGGCGGCAGCCGCCGTTGGCGGCGGGGTGTGCGTAACGGCATTGCCGGGGTTGCCCTGGCGGTCGGGTTGATATGCGGGTCAGCGGTGCCGGCGCATGCCGACATCCTTGACGACCTGGCCGAGCAGTACGCGATCGGCACCGGGGGCGGACAACTGTCCAAGCTGCTGAAGACCACGTTGAAACTGCGAGCGATGGGGTACAAGCCCTCCCAGGCCTACCTCGACCAGGTCACCGAGGCCGCGGGATACCGGCCGAATCAGAACCCGCTGATCGAGGCGCTCAAGAACACCATCGCCTATCAGGCGAAGGTGAAGGCGCAGTCCGAAATTCTGCAGGGAGCCCAGTCGCAGCAGGGGGCCAATGGCGCGGGCATGGGTGCCGCCCAGATGCCGGGCGCCAGTAACCCGAGTATGGCCGCCCCTGGCATGACGACCGGCGGCACGACGGGCGGTGGCGCGACGACCGGCGGAGCTCAGGCCGGCGCCGCCGTGACGACCGTCCAAGCGGTCCCCATCCTAACCCCGTAGCCCGGTGGTCCTGCTGCTCAGGGAGGGACACGGTTGAGGCTCGATCCGATGCTGCTGAGCATCCTGGTGTGCCCCGCCGACCGGGGACCGCTGGTGCTCGTCGACGATCCACTCGGCAACCCGGTGCTCTACAACTCGCGACTGCGCCGGGCCTATCCGATCAGCGACGGCATCCCGGTACTGCTCGTTGAGGCGGCGCTGGAGGTTTCTCCCGAGGAGCACGAACGCCTGACCGGCCGCCCCCCGCAGTGACCCCCCCGCAGCGACCGGCCCGGACTTTGCACCGGTGAGTCCGAACTTTGCCTGAATCGTCGGTACCGTCCGTTTCTAGGGGTTAACGTCACTTCCACACGAACAGAGTTCGTGACTGAAAGCCCACATGACTGCGCGAAAGGTGGGGGGGGCGGACGTGATCACCCGGGATTGCAACTACATCAAAGGCGGCTGGCAGCGCGCGAGCGGCACTGAGACCTTCGAGGTCACCGACTCAACGACCGAGGAGATCATCGGTACCGTCACGGCGGCGACATCCGGCGATGCCGACGCAGCCGTCGCGGCTGCCCGTGCCGCGTTTCCGGAATGGTCTGCGCTGCCGCCTGGGGAACGGGCTGGTTACCTGCAGCGCGCGGCCGAGGGGTTGCAGTCACGTCAGAGCGACATCGCCGTCCTGGTCAGCCGCGAGGTCGGGATGCCGTTCGCCTACAGCAACGTGATCCAGGCCGGCCTTCCGGTGTTGTCCTTCGTCTCGATGGCCGAGCTCGCCCTGAACTTTCCGTTCCAGGAGCGGGTCAATAACTCGCTGGTCCTGCGCGAACCGATCGGCGTCGCCGTCGCGATCACGCCGTGGAACTACCCTCTGCACCAGATCGCTGCGAAGGTTGCCCCGGCGCTGGCCGCCGGGTGCACCGTGGTGCTCAAGCCGAGCGAGGTAGCGCCGCTGAACGCCTACATCTTGGCTGAGGTGCTCGATTCGATCGGGCTGCCGCCCGGTGTGTTCAATCTGCTGACCGGTACCGGTGCGGAGGTCGGTGAGACGCTGGTGGCTCATCCCGAGGTGGACATGGTGTCATTCACCGGTTCCACCGGCGCCGGGCGCCGGATCGGTGCGGTGGCGGCGCAAACCATCAAGCGGGTGTCCCTGGAACTCGGCGGTAAATCGCCGCTGATCATTCTGGACGACGCCGACATGGTCGCTGCCGTGGGCGCAGGGCTGACGGGCTGTTTCCTGAACTCGGGCCAGACCTGTATTGCGTTGTCCCGCATGATCGTTCCGCGCTCACGGCTTGCAGAAGTAGAGGCGATTGCCCAGGCCGGTACGGAATCGATCACCGTAGGAAGTCCTTTCGAGGCGACCACCATGATGGGGCCGTTGGTATCGGCGCTGCAACGCGACCGGGTGGTCAACTACATCGAGCAGGGCATCGCCGAGGGCGCCAAGCTCATCGCCGGCGGACCCACGCCACCCGACGGACTGGACCGCGGCTACTTCGTGCGTCCGACGGTGTTCTCCCAGACCACACCTGATATGGCGATCGTCAAAGAGGAGATCTTCGGACCGGTACTGGTCATTCAGGCCTACGACGACGAGGACGAAGCCGTCGCGCTGGCCAACGACACCATCTTTGGGTTGAACTCCGCCGTGCGGTCCGCCGATGTGGACCGGGCGATCGCCGTCGGCCGCCGGATCCGCGCCGG
>SYAA01000378.1 GCA_005789055.1 Actinomycetota bacterium | reverse complement strand
TCGGTCAAGGCCTGCATCTGTCCACGGCGCGCCGCCACGTATTCCCGGGCGGCCGCCGCCACATCGGCGGGCTCGGCGGCGATCTCGGGTTCGAACAGGTCCAGGGCCCTGTCCACCGGGGCGTTCTGGATTCTGATGTAGTTGTCGATGTTCGGGGTGTTCCAATTCCAGCCTGTCGGCAGGGCAGGAATGGCCCGGAGGGTATCCCGGGTCGAGGTCCAGGCCTGGCATGTCGTTCGGGCCCCGGTGGGAGTCCCGTCGTCGGTGAGGATCACCGCCGCTGCGACCAAACCGCCGGCAGCGACGATCGCCGCGCCGATGATCGCCGCCGGCAACCACGCCCTTCTGGTCGGCGGCGGCAGCGGCGGAGGCGGCTGCTGCCACTGCATCGCCATCAGGTGATGGTATTCGAGTGGGCGCGGAGGGTTTCGAACCCCCGACCGCTGGTGTGTAAAACCAGAGCTCTACCCCTGAGCTACACGCCCGAGCGCGTCAAGACTTCAGCGCCGACAGCGCCTCGGTCCATACCTTCTGATCGCGGGCCTCGCCAGGCTGATTCATCTCGGCGAAGCGGACCACACCGGATCGGTCGATGACGAAGGTGCCGCGATTGGCAAAACCCGCGTCATCGTTGAATACGCCATAAGCCTGGGCAACGGCGCCGTGCGGCCAGAAGTCCGACAGCACCGGGAAGGTGAAACCGCTCTCGGTGGCCCAGATCTTGTGCGTCGGCGACGGGCCCACCGAGACGGCCAGGGTGGCGGTGTCGTCGTTGTCGTAGTCGGGCAGGTTGTCCCGGACCTCGTCGAGTTCACCCTGGCAGATGCCGGTGAAAGCAAGCGGGAAGAACACCAGCAAGACGTTCTTCTTGCCCCGGAAGTCGCTGAGGGCGACGGGCTGGCCGTCCTGATCTTTGAGGGTAAAGTCCGGCGCCTCGGTACCGACTGCAAGTGTCATGAATGCCTCCCAGCTGCTTTAGATTTCGGTTGTACCAGCCGACTGGCACTCCAGTCGCCCAGATTCGCAGACGAAGTCTGCATCAGCCCGGCGGTGGGCGCAGCTTCGGCGATATCGGCCGGTGGGACATGGTCCGGCTTACCGGTCTTGGGCGTCAGCACCCAGATGACGCCGTCCTCCGCCAACGGCGTGATCGCGTCCATCAACCGGTCCACCAGGTCGCCGTCACCGTCTCGCCACCACAGCAGAACTACGTCGATGACTTCGTCAGCATCCTCGTCGAGGAGTTCGCTGCCACAGACCTCCTCCACCTCGGCGCGGATGGCGTCGTCGGCGTCGGTATCCCAACCCAACTCCTGGACGATCTGATCGTTTTGGATGCCCAGCCTCTGGGCATAGTTACGACCGCTGTCACCCGCGGCGACCACCTTCGCGACCTCCCTTAACTCTCGACCGGCTGTGTTTGGCCATATCGTCGCACGCCGGGGATCAGTACGTCGCGTCGCAGAGGTCTAAGGCCTCGGACCGAGCGTTATTGAGCTCACCGATGATCTCGTTGAACTCCGTCGGTTCCACCTGCGCGCTGATCGCCTCTGCCGCGGCATATGCGCCATCCACCCAGGCAGCGAACGCGGCACTCAGTTCCGGCCCCATGACGTCGGCGATGGCGCCGTCCACCTCGGCGGCGCTGCGGTACAGCGCATCCACGGCCGGACCCTCGGTGGTCTCGAGGTCGCCGCCCTCCTCATTGAATGCACTGACGTAGGCGTTGACCGAATCAATGGCATCGGCACTGGACGCGGTCAACGTCTCACAACTGGATCGCAGGGCTGCCGTGGTCATCGAGGCCTGCCGCTCCGATTCCCGGGCGCTGCTGCTGGCCGCCGCCTGTGACGAGGACGCCGCGATCGAGGTCCGGTAGGCCGGGGCGTCGACGGCGTTGACGGCCGCGTCGCCTCCGGTGACGGCGGTACAGCCGGCCACCACCGCGGTGGCGCCGACGAGCAGTGCCGCGAAGCACTGCCCGCGGAGGGAACCGATCAGCACAGCATCAGACGTTACCGCCTGACCGGGCCAGTTGGCGCGCAGCATGAATTTCGGGTGCCGTCTGGGACCAGTCTGCATCGCGCGTGCCGCGGGTGCGGCACCATGGGACACGCAATCCCCCCCAGCGGCTACCGAGGAGCGGAAGTTGACGGCCCAGTTCGAACGCCAAGTCCGGAGTCAAAGCCCAGGGAACCCGAACGATCCCAATCGGGTGCGGGTCATTCGCGAGGGAGTCGCCTCCTATCTGCCAGACATCGACCCGGATGAGACCTCCGAGTGGCTGGAATCGTTCGACGACCTGCTCGTCCGTTCCGGTCCGGCCCGGGCCCGGTATCTGATGCTGCGACTGCTCGAACGCGCCGGGGAGCAGCGGGTCGCGATCCCAGCACTGACCTCGACCGACTACGTCAACACCATCCCCACCGATTTGGAACCCTGGTTCCCCGGTGACGAGGAAGTCGAACGCCGATACCGCCGCTGGATCCGGTGGAACGCCGCGATCATGGTGCACCGCGCCCAGCGTCCGGGCGTCGGCGTCGGCGGGCACATTTCCACCTACGCCTCGTCGGCGTCGCTCTACGAGGTCGGCTTCAACCACTTCTTCCGCGGTAAATCCCACCCCGGCGGTGGCGATCAGATCTTCATCCAGGGACACGCCTCCCCCGGCATCTACGCGCGCGCATTCTTAGAAGGCCGCCTCAGTGCCGACCGCCTCGACGGCTTCCGCCAGGAGCACAGCCACC
>SYAA01000048.1 GCA_005789055.1 Actinomycetota bacterium | reverse complement strand
CGGTGATCCCCGAGGCAGTGACACAGGTGGCCGCTCAGGTCATCGGAAACGATGCCGCCATCACCGTAGGTGGGATGTCGGGTGCCTTCGAACTCAACGTCTACATCCCGATGATGGCGCGCAACCTCCTGGAGTCGTTCACCCTGCTGGCGAACGTTTCCCGGCTGTTCGCGCAGCGCTGCATCGACGGCTTGGTGGCCGACGAGGACCGCCTACGCCGCCTCGCTGAGTCGTCCCCGTCGATCGTGACCCCATTGAACTCGGCAATCGGTTACGAAGAGGCCGCGGCGGTTGCCAAGGAGGCCCTCAAGGGCCGCAAGACGATTCGGCAGACCGTCATCGATCGCGGCCTGATCGGCGAGAAACTCTCCGAAGAGGAGATGGATCGCCGGCTGGATGTATTGGCAATGGCGAAGGTCCGCGACGAGGGCTAGTCACCGGTCGAATGTGGCGCAACTGCGGGCCCCCGGGCTGAGAGCCACCGGATGCCCGGCCTCGCGGTCACGCTGTGCAGCACCAGGCTCAGTGTCACGGTCACGACCACGGCCTGGGCGATGACGTCCTCGTGTTGGATCTCACCGCTGTTGATGACGAGCAGGCCGAGCACCAGCGTTCCGATTCCACGCAGCCCGAACCAACCGACGAACGCGCGCTCGCGGAGGGCCAGATCAGTGCGCAGGAGTGCGATCCACACCGCGACCATCCGGACCGCAAAGACGGCGATCAGGACGAACACGACAACTCGCCAACTCACCTGCCGCCAACCATCGATCAGGGCGAAGGCGCCGAACATGGCGAAAACCAGCAATTCCAGCAGCTGTGACGCCGCGTCGGAGAACTGATTGGGCACCGCTGCGCCGACAGTCCCGTCAGGGTCGACAGCCGCACCGCGAATCGTGACTGACGCGAAAGCCAGGCCGCCGGTGAAAGCGGTCACGAAACCACTCGCGTGGACAACCTCGCCGAGTTCGAAGCAAACCAGAGCAATGGCGAGCGTGGCCAGTTGCGCCCAGATATCACTGATCCAGCCTCGCCGTCGCGACCACACCACGAGCAGACCACCACCCAGTCCGGTCGCGACGCCCATGAGGACAGAGACGACTTCGGTGCGAAAGGCGAACCACGCCCAATGGCCCGGGTCAGGGTCAACCCGGGCCGAGGCTAGCGCCACTGCCGCCAACAGCGCGCCCAAAGCGATCCCGTCGGAGAACCCGCTCTCGACGGAGAGGGCGTGGCGAATCCGCGCCGGAATCCGAACGTCCTCCAGGAGTGCCTCGATCAAGGCGACTTCCGTCGGCGCGATGATCGCGGCGAGGCACACCGCCTCCCACCATGGCAGGACGGGCAGCAGCAGAGCGGCGGTCAGCGCCCCGAGCACCAGCGTGACCGGTATTCCGATGACGATCAACCGAAAACTCAGCAGCCCACGACGCAGGACACGACCGAGATCAAGTCGGGAGGCCTGGACGAAGAGGATCACCGTCAGCGCGAGTTGGGCAAGCGTCGTGTACCCTTCGGTGCCCGGCCCCGCGTCAAGCACATTCAGTCCGAACGGGCCCAGTGCCATACCCAGCAGCATGAAGATCAGAGCCGGCGCGACATACCAGCGCCGGATCAGGCCGGAAACCAGCGCGTAGCAGAAGACCAGTGCAATGAGGACGAGTGCGGTCTGGCTGTGCATCACGGTGACGGGAGGGACTACGCGCCGTTGGTGGGACCGCCCGAGTTCGCACCCGGGATGTCGGTGATCGGGAAATTCGGCATCGGCGGCGGGGACGAGGTGGCCGGCAGCACGGGAATGTCCTCGGCCGCAATGTCGGTGAGCGCATTGGCCGGTGGGCCGTTCTCCCGGCCGCCGTAGACGCTGCCCGGCGCGCGCTGACCGAGCAGTTGGCTGACCGTCACGAGGTGATAGCCGTTGGCCTTGAGCACCGGGATGAACTGGGCCACCAGGTCCACGGTCGAGGAGTAGCTGTCGTGAAAAAGCACCACCGAGCCGGGTTTGATCTGGGTCATCAGCACGTAACGGGTGGCGGCGGTGTCGGAATCGTTGATCCAATCAAACGGGATGACATCCCAATTGATTCCGGCGAGCCCGTCTTGGGCAGCCACCGCGTTAACGGCGTCATTGGTCAGTCCGCCGGGCGGACGCCACAGCGTCGGGGTCACCCCGGTGGCGGCGCGGATCGCGTCGTTGGCCTTTGCGAATTGATCCGGCACGTACTCGGCCCCGATGGTCGTCATATTGGGGTGTTCCCAGGTGTGGTTGCCGATCTCCATGCCCGCCTGGGCGACCCGAGCAGCACCGTCCGGATTGGCCGCCACCTTGTTTCCGATCATGAAGAACGTCGCTGTGGCATCCGACTGCTGCAGCACGTCCAACAACCGGTCGGTGTAGGGGGTCGGTCCGTCGTCGAATGTCAGAGCAACACACTTGACCTTCCCGCAGTCAATCGGCGCAGCGGTGTCGGATCCAGCGGTGTCGGATCCAGTGGTGTCGGATCCTGTGATGTCGGATCCTGGGGCGCAGCCGCTCAACAGCAGGGCCGCGGCAACGAACAGACGACGCAGCACGGCGCAAGTTTACGGCAGCGCGTCCGGAGTTATCTCCTCGAGCATCTCGGTGACCAGAGCGGCGATCGGGGACCGTT
>SYAA01000377.1 GCA_005789055.1 Actinomycetota bacterium | reverse complement strand
CTGTGCGCCAACGAACCGGAGTTGGCGAAGCTTCGGGGCGGGCTGCGGGATTTCCTGGCTGCCGATCGCGCCGAATTCGGCTGGCAGCCTGCCGTCGACGCGTGGCTGTCCGATTGGGATGAACCGTTCAGCGCACGGCTGGGCGATGCCGGCTTTGTCGGGTTGACGATCCCGAAGGAGTATGGCGGCCAGGGTCTGGGTCATCTGCACCGCTACGTGGTGGCCGAGGAACTGCTGGCCTGCGGTGCGCCGGTGGCAGCGCACTGGATTGCCGACCGTCAGGTCGGACCGGGTCTGCTGTCCTACGGCACCGAAGAACAACGCCGGCGCATATTGCCGAAAATCGCTGCGGGACGGTATTTCTCGGCGATCGGAATGAGCGAACCGCAGGCGGGCTCGGACCTGGCGGCGGCCGCCACCAAAGCCGTTCGAACCGATGGTGGATGGGTGCTGTCGGGCACCAAGGTGTGGACCAGCGGTGCACACCTGGCTCATCAGGTCGTTGTGCTGGCCCGAACCAGCCCACTCGACCCGCAGCACCGGCACGCCGGCTTCAGCCAGTTCATCGTTCCGACCGACTCGCCCGGACTCGACATCAGCCCGATCGTGCTGATGTCGGGAGAGCAGCATTTCAACGAGATCACCTTTAACGAGGTTTTCATCGACGACACCAACTTCCTCGGCAAGGAGGGCGACGGGTGGCGCCAGGTCACCGCGGAGTTGTCCTTCGAGCGCAGCGGCCCGGAACGCATCCTCAGCACTACGCCACTGCTGACCGCACTGGTGCGAGTCCTGGCGAAGGAGTCTGATCGTGATGACCACGCCGTCGCGGCACTGGGAGACCTGATGGCGCGGGTGATTTCGCTGCGCCAGTTGTCGGTATCGGTGGCCCGCGCGCTGACTCAGGGACGGTCCCCGGCGAATGAGGCCGCGTTGGTCAAGGACCTCGGTACCCGCTTCGAACAGCAGTCGGTGGAGTTGGCTGCCGACCTACTGTCCTACGTCGGTGACGATGTCGAAGGTCGCTCCCACGTCGCGACCCTTGTCGAAACCGCGCGGTCACACGCACCGATGTTCACCCTGCGCGGCGGCACCAACGAGGTGCTGCGCGGCATGGTGGCACGCGGCATGGGGTTGCGCTAGTGGCTGTGCTCAGCGGGGGTGTCTTCGAAAGCGCATCAGATGATTTGAGCGATCTGCGCAATCTGGCCGACGAGATCGGCGAGCGTTCGTTTGCTGAACGGATCGGCCATCGCGGGCTCCCGGACACATTCGACAGCGCGGCTTGGCGCCACCTCGAGGACGCCGGACTGACCCGACTGGACAGCAATGTCGAATCCGGAGGCGGCCCAGTTGAAGTCGCGGTGATCCTTCGTTCGTTGGCCCGCCACTGCGTCACCGTTCCGCTTGCCGAGACCGACGTGTTGGCCGGTTGGCTGGCCGCACGTGCCGAACTGGAGGTGCCCGACAGTGGTCCGTTGACCATTGCCACCGGGCTGCAGTCAGTGCCGTACGCGGCGGATGCCGCCGCGGTGGTGCTGGCGCTGCCCGACGGCGACCGGCTGCGGGTAGCCGTGCGACGCCCAGATGAGCTCTCGATCACGAGGGGCCATAACCCCGGCGGCGAGCCTCGTGACGCGATTGGCGCCGACCTGCCCGCGAGTGCCTTCGTCACCATCGACGCCGCGGTCGAACTCTCCCGGCGCGGCGCCTGGGCGCGCTGCGTCCAGGTCATCGGCGCCCTCGACGCCGCCGTCGAATTTTCGGTGGCTCACACCCGCGAGCGCGAACAATTCGGCCGTCCGCTGAGCGCGCTGCAGTCCGTGCAGCACACTCTGGCATCGATGGCCGGCGAGATCGAACGCGCCCGCGCGGCGGCCGACCTTGCGGTGGCGGCGGCGGCCGATCACGGCTTCGACAGCCCGCAAACCGAATACGCCGTGACGGTGACGAAAGTGACGCTGGGCCAGGTGGTTCCGATCGTCATCACCGCGGCCCATCAGTTGCACGGCGCCATCGGAGTGACCATCGAGCACCGACTCTGGCTGGCAACCCAGCGCGCCCGCAGCTGGATCGGTGAGTTCGGCGATACCGCCTATCACGCCCGACGGTTGGGCCGGCTGGCCCTGGCCGCGCCGGACCCCTGGGACATGATCATCTGCGGTGCACCGGCGTAGCGCCGCGAGATCTGCCACAGAGCGAACAGCGCCAGCGCGACGTAGAGCAGCGGCATCACCGTCCAAAACACGGAGACGGTGAACGTTTCCTGCCACGGTTTGACCACCAGCAAACCGAACCGCGATGCGACCGCCATCAGTCCAAAGATCAATAGGTAGTAGGCCAGAAACCAGACCCGAAGCGGTCCGACTCCTAGAGGTATACGTCGCGGTCCGATGAGGGTGAAGTAACAGACCCATGCGACAAACGCGACGAGGAAGGCCGCGATCAATACCGGTGGGTTCGGGATGTGCGTGAACCCATCGAGACGAATCATGACCTCGACGAACGACTCGGCCAAGACGATGACGAGGAGCTCGCCTAACCGGTCGGAGAAATGCTCGACGTCAACCTTGCGTTCCCTGACGATGCGCCCGAGCAGGATCCAATACATCGGGACGCAACCAATCAGAGCGCCCGCGGCGAAGATAGACCCCTCAACCCAGGCGCCCGACTCCGCAAATGGTGCTCCGGCGAGAAAAATGACGCCACCAAGGCCCATTGCCCACGTCACGAGCCGAGCCTCGCTGCGGTGTCGGAAGCGACCGGACAATGCGTACATCAGGGCTATCGACAGGAAGGCGATTCCGAGCGCGACGAATCCGACCCCGTCGGCGAGGCTATCCGATTTTCGTCCGATTGCGAGAAGCGCAATCGTGATGCTGAACATCTGGATGAGAACAAGTGTCCGTCGCGGCCAGTCATCGGAGTGGTACAGGTTGGCGTGCAGCGCAGTAAGCATCCACAGAACGAGCATGACGGCAAGGGTCGCGCCGAGCCAGTTGCCCAGGGTGACCGTGGGACTCTCCTCGAAAAGGTGGGCACCGTTCACCAGAGCCGCGACAACGACGAGGTCGTAAAAAAGTTCAAACCAAACAAAGCGCCGGTTCGTCACGTCGTTGATACCTAGGTTCCGGTCCAGTTCGGTGTGCGCTTCTCGGCGAAGGCGACCGCACCCTCCCGGGCGTCCTTGGAGGCGAACACCGGCATTATGATCTTCGTCTGCTCGGCCCACTGCTGCTCGGGAGTCCAGCCGCGCGACTCGACGATGACCCGCTTGGTGGCGGCGACAGCCAATGGCCCGTTGGCAGTGATCCGTTCGGCCAGTTCGATCGCCGCCTCCAACGCGTGTCCCGGCTCGGCGAGGACGTTGACCAAACCCAGATCGTGCGCCCGTTCGGCAGGCAGGTTGTCGCCGGTGAGCGCCAACTCCATGGCGATCGCCGGCGGGATGCGCTGCGGCAGGCGCAACAGCCCACCGCCGGCGGCCACCAGACCGCGCTTGACCTCGGGGATGCCGAATGCGGAATTGCGGGCGGCCACGATGAGGTCGGTGGCCAACGCCAACTCCGTACCACCGGCCAACGCATAGCCCTCGACGGCGGCGATGAGCGGCTTGACCGGCGGGCGCTCGGTGAAGCCCAGTCCACGACCCTTAACCGCCACGCTCTCCCCGCGGGCGAACGCCTTGAGGTCCATCCCGGCGCAGAACGAGCCGCCCGCGCCGGTGATGATGCCCACCGAGAGCCCCGGATCGTCATCAAGGGTGTCCATCGCGGCCGCCAGGGCGTGGCTCACGGCGGCGTTGACGGAGTTCTTGGCCTCCGGGCGGTTGATGGTAATGATCAGGATGCGGCCCCGCTGTTCGGTCAGGACGACGTCCGGGGCACTGGATTCTTCGCTCATCGGTCCTATCGTAATAATGGTCCATGGCCACTGACGTCCGCGTCGAGGAGATCCATCCGGATTTGCGCCGGGTGGCCAGGTTCGCACCGCGCCAAATCGTCTACCCGTGGTCACTGCCCCTACTGCGCAGGCTGCCGGTAGCCAACCGGTCCAGCGACGATGGCGTGGACGTGGTGGACCTGCCCTCCGGTGCCGGGGCGCGGCTGTACCGGCCCACCGCCGCGGCGGCGCCCACCGCGGCGCTGCTGTGGATCCACGGCGGCGGTTACCTGCTCGGCAGCCCGGAGCAGGACGACGCGCTGTGCCGTCGCTATGTGCAGCGACTCGGCATCGTCGTGGCCGCGGCGCGGTATCGGCTCGCGCCCGAACACCCCTACCCCATCCCGCTCGAGGACTGCTACCAGGTGCTGACCTGGCTGGCCGGACTGCCGGGCGTGGATGCCGACCGGATCGCCATCGGCGGGGCCAGTGCAGGCGGCGGGCTGACGGCAGCGTTGAGTTTCCTGGCCCGTGATCGCGGTGAGGTCTCCCCGGTGTTGCAGGTGCTGTCCTATCCGATGCTCGACGACCGCACCGTCGGCCCCGGACTCGACAAGCCCGGCTTCCGGCTGTGGAACACCCGCAGCAACCGGTTCGGCTGGACGTCCTATCTTGGCGGAGCCGATCCGGCGGTGGCGGTGCCGGCCCGCCGCACCGACCTCGCCGGTCTGGCCCCGGCATGGCTGGGCGTGGGCACCCTGGATCTGTTCTGCGCAGAGGACCTCGCCTATGCCGCGCGACTCAACGCCGCCGGCGTGGAGTGTGAGGTGCACGAGGTGCCCGGCGCATTCCACGGGTTCGATGGGTTGGCGCCGAAAGCCGCTGTCTCGCAGGCTTACTTCGACAGCACGTGCGCGAGCCTTCGTCGCGCCCTGAAAGTGTGAGCCCGGTGTCCACCGCACTGACCCGTGAGCAGAGCGACTTGCGCCAGACCGTTGCCGACCTGATGGCCAAACGGTCACCGCAGGACGAGGTGCGCCGGTTGATGGCCGCCGACGGCGGGTATGACCCCGCGGTATGGGCCGAGTTGGCGGCACTGGGTCTGCTGGGCCTGATCATTCCGGAGGAGTTCGGCGGGTCGGATGCCGGCGCCGCGGAACTTGCCGTCGTTTCCGAACAAATGGGGCGCGCATTGCTGTGCGCGCCGTACCTGTCGGCCGCGGTTCTTACCCCGTATCTGCTTCTGGGGATCGCCGACGCCGCGGAGTGCGCGGAGGCACTTCCGCGGATCGCGGCGGGTGAACTGCGCGCGACGGTGGCCTTCGCCGAATCCGGTTCGGCACGGCCTCCGCAGCATCCCGGCACCACCGCGGTGCACACCGCGAACGGCTGGTCACTGACCGGTGAGAAGACCTTTGTGCTGGACGGTGTCGGTGCCGGGAGGTACTACATCCATGCCGAATCCGATTCCGGTGTAGGGATTTTCGCAGTCGATCCGGGCGCGGCCGGGCTTGCGGTGTCGGCACTGAACACCGTGGATCAGACCCGCAGACAGGCCAGGATCACGCTGGCCGACACCCCGGCCCGGCTGATCGGCGCCGCCGGGGCCGGCGCCGCCGCTCTCGATGCCGCCCTGGACCGCGCCGCGGTGGCGTTAGTGGCCGAACAGGCCGGCGGAACCATGCAGTGCGTGCAGATGTCCACCGACTACGCCCGCACCCGCTACCAGTTCGGCCGCGCCATCGGCAGCTTCCAGGCGATCAAACACCTGTGCGTCGACATGCTGCTGGAGGCGGAGTCGGCGTGTACAGCCGCGCGGCACGTCGCCGCTGCATTCGACGCGGAAGAACCCGACCGATTGACGGATCTGGTGCTGGCACAGGCGTTCTGCTCAGATGCGTTCTGCTCGGTCGCGGCCGCCACCATCCAGGTGCACGGCGGGATCGGATTCACCTGGGAGCACCCGGCGCATCTGTATCTGCGCCGGGCGCGCACCGACGCTCAGATCTTCGGCGACCCGGCCTGGCACCGGGAACGCTACGTACGAATCCGGGAGGAGAGTTGATGACCGACGACGACATCCGCACCGAGGTGCGCCAGTGGCTCGCGCAGAATTGGGATCCCGGTGCCGACCGCACCGGGTGGACGCAACGGGTCTTCGACGCCGGCTGGTCAGCGCCGAGTTGGGAGCCAGAATGGGGTGGCCGCGGACTAAGCGATCCACAATCACGCATCGTGGCCGCCGAATTCGCCGCCGTCGGCGCGTACGGCACCGGAGCGGACCGCGCCGACATGCTGGCCTGCACAATCCATGATCTGGGCACCGAGGAACAGAAGCTGCGGCTGATCCCGCCGTCGGTGCGCGGGGAGACCCGGTGGTGTCTGCTCTATAGCGAACCCGGCGCTGGATCGGATCTTGCCGGACTGCGCACCCGCGCCGATCGCGACGGGGACGACTGGGTTGTCAACGGGCAGAAGGTATGGACCTCCTTCGCCGCCCACGCGGATTACGGACTGCTGGTGGCCCGCACCGACTGGGATGCGCCCAAGCACAAGGGGATCAGTTTTTTCATCTTCCCGATGCGCCAGGCCGGGGTGGAAGTCCGGCCGATTCATCAGATCACCGGTGAGTCGGAGTTCAACGAGGTGTTCATCACCGACGCCCGGGTGCCGCACGCCAACCTGGTGGGCGAACGCGGCGGCGGCTGGGCTGTGCTGCAACTGGCCCTGGCGCACGAGCGGAGGTTGATGGGCGACCTGGCCCGCACATCGAAGTCGAGTGGTGACCTCAAGCCCGACTCGAACAGTCTGATCGGCATGGCGCGGGCGGCCGGGCGGCTGTCGGACTCCCACATCCGCCAGGAGATCGCCGTGGTGGAGGGGTACGCGGCGGTCAACCGCTGGAACACTCGCCGCGCCAAGAACACCGCCGACAAGGCCGAGGCCGCCACCCTGCTGTCGCTGGGCAAGATCGCGATGTCACGGATCCTGCACGAAACCGCCCGCGTACAGACCGAGATCGCCGGCGGGGAAACCATGCTGGCCGGGCCGGACCATCCCGTCGGTGACGCGATCACCTTCCGCGCACTCAACGCCTACTTCACTTCGATCGGTGGCGGCACCGATCAGATTCAACGCAATATCGTCGGCGAGCGCATCCTGGGCCTACCGAAAGAACCGGAGCCCTACCGCGACACCGCCTTCCGGGATCTGCCGCACTGACCCAAACAGGTCAGCGGAAGTGCAGGACGTCGCTACCCCAGGTCTGCCGGATCTTCGCATCGGCGTCGAACGCGATCCGGTCGTCGCGATCAATGATCAAGCAGGCACGATCGGCTTCCTGATATGCGATCCACTCAGGCTCACCGGCTAGTCCACCGGGCTTACCGGTTGCCGCGAAATTCACCCAGCGGGCACGCATCCGCTTGGATACCGCCTTGGCGGCTTTCGTCCCACCTAGTTTCAAGGTGACGTCCTTCGGTGCGCCGAGAGTGCCCCAGACATAGGGCAATTCAGTGGCGTGTGCCGCGCCGACGAGCAACACCTTCATGATCGGAGTGGCGTAGTCGAAGCGATAAAGATAGACCGGCGCCACCGTGTTGTGTCCCTCGGCAAGCCACACCGACGGCATCCGGAAGCCCACATCGCTGGCGATACTCACGCCGCGGCCACTGCCGCGGTAGCGAGAGTGCGACGATCCGAGTTCGTCCACGGTGGGCAGATCCATGTCGGGCTGTTCGGCGGCGATGTCGTTGAACATCGAGGTGATCGCACGCGGTGTGATCGGCAGCAGTGGAGAGCGCATCAGGCGAAACAGCGCTGCTTCGTGCTTGTTCGTTCCGATGATCAGCGGAACCGGGTGGGTGCGGCCCTCCCGGGCGAGTTGCACGGGATAGCCGTGCAGCAGGTCGCCGTCGACCACCGGCACGAACGCGACCGTTCCCGGATTGCGGGTGGGAACCTCGTCGAACACCTCCTTGGTCGCCGCAATCAGCGCCCGGACATCCACGTCGCGCAACTTCCCGGCGTCGGCCTCGGCGATGCCGAGATGGTCGAGGACCAGATGGGTGACCCGTTGGGCGCGCTCGTGCTCGTAGACCGATGTTGCCGGCGAACTCTGGGCGATGGCGGCTGAGAAGAGTCCCTCGGCCTGCGGTACGGCGAGCAGTG
>SYAA01000376.1 GCA_005789055.1 Actinomycetota bacterium | reverse complement strand
CCGCAGTGACCGTGTTGCCCGAGCTGACGAAGGTTCGCGCCGAGTTGTTGTTGGAGCCCACCGACCCCGCCGTCAGGGTGTTGTTGCTGCCAATGATGTTCCTTGCGAAGTTAGAGTTCGCGCCCTCGGACGTCAGCACGTTGTTGTCCCCAAAGATGCTGGTGACCCTATTCTGCAGACCGCCGGTCGTCGTCACGTTGTTCTGCGTGCCGAACCAGTTCCGGGCAAAGTCCAATGTGCCTCCGCTGACTCCGACCGTGTTGGAGTCGCCGGCCACACTGGTGGCGATGTTGCCGGCGCCCGCGGACACGCCGACCCCATTACCGCTGCCGAAGACATTGGTGGCCGAGTTGGCGTCGCCGCCGACCGTTGTCACCGTGTTGCCGTCGCCGAAGAAGTTGCGGGCGACGTTGGAGAGGCCACCTTCCCCTAAGACGGTGTTGTTGCTGCCGAAGAAACTGAATGAACGGTTAAACAACCCGGCGCCCGACCTGACCGTGTTGTCCCGACCGCCGAGGTTCAGGGCGACGTCGAGGGTTCCCAGCGACGAGACTGTGTGCGAACCCGGTGTGCTTGCCCGGCCAAAGAGGTTCGCGGCCAGGTTGCCGATGCCGCCTGCGACGACGGAATCGCCGCCCGACGCGGGCGCCAAGTTGAAGGCGATGTTGAGTCCGAGGTTGCCCAGCGTTCCGGAACCCTGTGTCACCGCGGTGCCGTTGGAACCCAGCTGGGTTGCTATCCCGAACAACCCCGCAGCGGTGGCTCCCGCCTCCTCACCGACTGCGGTCGCGAAGGTGAACGCATCGCCGGTGGTGGCGGTCGCGTTAGTCCCGAAGGCTAATGCGGCTCCGAATAAACCACTGGCGTTGGCGGTGGCACCGTCGCCGATCGCCAGAGCGGCGCCGAACAAACTGCTGGTGCAACCGCCGCCGTTGCCGATGCCGAACACCGACAGGCAGGTGGCGTTGGCCGTGGGTGCCGCGCTCAATGCGGCGCCGGCCATGGTTGCTGCGCATGCCCCCGCAGCCACGGCGGCGACGAGTGTGTGACGGGCGGGAGTGCTGCGTGAGCTCATGATCATCCTTAGCTTTCTCTGGCGTCCCCCTCAGGACGCGCACAGGAAATATTTAACCACACCGCGATCCTCAACGGTCGATCGATCCCGTTCCGGCGGAGGCTCTGGCTATGGATTTCGGCCAGGGGGGCGGTCTGTCCGTTTCGGAGCATCGGCGGTAGCTGCGCACCCTGTTGGCGGTAGTTCGTTGGGGTAGCCGTGCAGACGCACTCTGTGCAAGGTATCTACTAGAGTTCAGGCTTCTTTTCACAGCGCAACCTGCATCGGGGGGCCATCATGTCGGATCTGCTGGCACAATCGCTCTCCCTGCCCTGCGGTGCCCGCTTGCCTAACCGCCTCGCCAAAGCCGCCATGACCGAAGGCCTGGCTGACCCCGCCGGCACGCCGACGGCGCAACTCAACAGGCTGTATGGGCTGTGGAGCGATGGCGGCGCGGGACTGCTGTTATCAGGCAATATCCTTGTCGACGGCGACCACCTTGAGCGTCCGGGCAATGTGATTATTGACCGGGAGCCTGATGCGGAAATGCAGGCGGCGCTGTCGCGCTGGGCTGCAGCCGCTACCCGCAATGGCAATCACTTCTGGGCGCAGATCAGCCATGCCGGGCGCCAGACACAGAAAATTATCAATCCTCATCCGAAAGCGCCCTCCGCGGTAAAAGTCGGCTTGCCGGGCGGCCAGTTTGGCGAACCCGTTGCGCTCACAGTTGCGGAAATTGAAGAGATCGTTCGGCGCTTCGGGGTGTGCGCCGCAGCGGTTAAAGCGGCCGGATTCACCGGCGTACAGATTCACGCCGCCCACGGTTACCTGCTGTCGCAGTTTTTGAGTCCGCGCACCAATGTGCGCACTGACCAGTTCGGTGGTGCGCTCGCCAATCGCGCCAGAGCGTTGCTGGACGCCGTGAAGACGGTGCGGGCTGCGGTGGGGCCTGACTTTCCTGTGGCGGTCAAGCTCAACAGTGCCGATTTCCAGAAAGGCGGATTCGCCTTTGAAGACAGCCTGCAGGTGGCGCAGTGGCTGCAAGACGCGGGCGTCGACCTACTGGAAATCTCCGGCGGCACCTACGAGCAGCCGAAATTATTGGGCGTTGAAGGTATCGAGGAGGAGGAGCCGCAACACGTCGCGCACTCCACGCAGATGCGCGAGGCATACTTTGTGGATTTCGCACTCGCCATGCGAGAAAAAGTTTCTATTCCGCTAATGGTGACCGGAGGCTTCCGGCGGCGCGATGTCATGGAACAGGCCATCGGTAGCGGGGGTGCCGACTTGATTGGCATTGGACGGCCGCTGTGTGTGATGACTGATGCGCCCGCCCAAATCCTGCATCACCTGGCGGAGCTGCCGCGCTTTGAGGCGCAACTGGCGCTGTTTCCACCCTGGCTGGCGTTTCTCAACAGGAATAAGACCGTGCGCACTTTCGCCAGCTTTGGCGTGCAGTACTGGTATTACGCGCAGCTGGAGATGTTGGGGACTAACGGTAGGGCGGCACCTGACATGACCGTGTTTGCGGCAACTCGCAAAGTCTTTGCGCAACAACGGCGCTGGGTCGCAGCGCGTCGCCGGCTGTGATCGGACCGCAGTCGTCCGCCCCGGGCGAGGACCGCTACCGCGACTTCCCCGACGGCTTCTTCACCCGGTCCGACGAAGGCGACGACCGCGGCTTCTACGGCCAACCGCGGCTGGTGCAGCACATCGATGTGGGCGCCATGGCCGCCGTGCGCGACATCTACGACGAGCTCGGACTGTACGGCGAGGTACTCGACCTGTGCAGTTCCTGGGTGTCACACCTGGCCCGGACCCCGCAGCGGCTGGTCGTGCTCGGCATGAACGCCGTGGAACTCGACCAGAACCCGCAGGCACACGAACGGGTCGTCCACGACCTTAACCGCGAGCCCGCGCTGCCGTTTGCCGACGCCTGCTTCGACGGGGCGATGTGCACGGTGTCAGTTGACTACCTGGTGCGGCCCCTTGAGGTGTTCGACGAGGTGGCCCGGGTGCTGCGGCCCGGTGCGCCATTCGTGTGCACGTTCTCCAACCGCTGCTTCCCGACAAAGGCCATCCGGGGTTGGCTCGCCACCGACGACGAGTTCCACGTGCGGCTGGTGGCCGAGTACTTCCGCCGCTCGGCCGGCTGGGATGAGCCCCGCATCGACCAGCGCCCGACGCCGGGTGACCCGCTCTTCGTCGTGTGGGCCCACCGCTCGTTACGCGTCTGAGGGCTAGCCCATCACAGCCCGAAGAACGCCAGCGCCTGCGCGATATAGACCACGTAGGGCGTCGGACTGTATGGGCCCGGCTGATTTTGGCTGAGCACGACACCGACTAGGCCGGTCGTGGGGCTGACGAAGAATGTCGTGCCGTAGAAGCCCGACCACCAGTAGTCGCCGGTGCGGTCGAACGTGGCTGTCGCGTCGCCGTCGACGACCACCGCCATGCCGAGTCCCCAGCCGAGTCCCTCGATGCCCTCATCGACGAGTACGCCCGATTGCACGGCGGGTTGTGTCATCAGGGCGACGGTTTCCGGCTTGAGGATCTGTGTGTCTTGATACGTGCCGTCATTCCAGAGCATCAACGCGAAGCGCATGTAATCCCCGGCAGTGGAAACGAGGCCACTTCCGCCCGGCGTCCAGTCCAGCGAATCACCGCTCGGTCGATCGACGGCCACGAGGCGGCCCGCCGAATTCTGGGTGTACATGGTGGCGAGTCGGTCGCGCGGGGATTCGGCCGTCAGGAACTCGGTCGACGTCATACCGAGCGGATCGATAATCCGCCCTGTAACGAAATCTCCGAAGGACTCGTCGGCGGCCACTTCGACCACGCGGGCGAGTACGTCTGCTGACCAGCCGTAGCGCCAGACGTCGCCGGGCTGCTCGTAGAGTGGCGCGGTCAGGATCCGATCGACCCGCGTCTCCAGGGAGCCCGAGCCGGCGTAGAGGTTGTTCGCGGCCCAGATGCGGTCGAGATCCGACGTGGCGGCGTTTCCGCCGATGCCCGATGCGAACTTCAGTAGGTCTCGCACCGTCAACGGTTCGTCGAGCGGAACGCTGGGTATCGTCCCGTCCGGCAAGGCGGTCTGACTCGTGGCGACGCGAAGGTCTGCGGCGGCGGGGATGTACCGCGCCACCGGATCGTCGAGGCCCAGGCGGCCCTCTTCGATCAGGATCATCGCCGCGACCGCGGTGATCGGCTTTGTCATCGAGGCGATGCGGAACCGGGTGTCGAGTTCCATGGCCGTGCGCGAGGCGATGTCCGCGTAGCCGGCCGTCGACGTGTGAACGATCTGGCCGTCGCGCGCGAACATCGCGACATAGCCGGATTGAAGACCGAGCAGCGCCCCACCGTTGAGGAACAGGTCGAGGGCGATCCGCGCCGGCCGCGCGAGACTCGGCCCGTTCGGGCCGGCGGGAGTTCCGTTGAAGCCCGACTTACCGGCCGGGCTGCCGTCGAGCCCGACGCCGCCGACGCCACCGAGGCCACCGGTGCCGAAGAACGACAACACGCTGGCGTTACCGCCGTCACCACCGGTACCGCCACCGGTACCGCCGGATCCGCCTTGGCCGCCGTCGCCCACGAACAACCCGCCGGAACCGCCTCGGCCGCCGGTTCCGCCGGCCGTGGTCGCCGCACCACCGTTACCGCCGGATCCGAACCATCCAGCCGCGCCGCCGTTCCCGCCGGCGAAACCGTCACCGCCGTTTCCGATCAGTCCGCCGTTACCGCCGTCGCACGCACCGGTGGTGCAGGCACCGCCGTAGGTCGTGTACGAGTAGCCGTTGCCGAGCAGGATGCCCGCATTCGGGTTGTCGGCGGTGCCGTT
>SYAA01000375.1 GCA_005789055.1 Actinomycetota bacterium | reverse complement strand
GATCAAGATCCAGGAGGGCTCCGGCCTGTCCAAGGAGGAGATCGACCGGATGATCAAGGACGCCGAGGCGCACGCTGACGAGGACCGGAAACGCCGCGAGGAGGCTGACGTCCGCAACCAGGCGGAGTCGCTGGTCTACCAGACGGAGAAGTTCGTCGCCGAACAGCGGGCCGGTTCGGAAGGAGGGGCCGGGGCGAACGTGCCGGAGGAGACCCTCGCCAAGGTCGACGACGCGATCACCGAGGCCAAGACCGCCCTGGGCGGCTCGGACATCTCGGCGATCAAGACGGCGATGGAGAAACTCGGCCGGGAGAGTCAGTCTCTCGGTGAGGCCATCTACGCCTCGGCCCAAGCGGAGCAGGCCACCGGCGGTGGCGGATCGTCGGCCGACGATGTCGTGGACGCCGAAGTCGTCGAGGACGAGGTCGTCGGGGACGATCAGGAGTCCAAGTGAGTCACCCTGATCAGGATCGGGAGCGCGACGAACCGGTGACCGTCACCGACAAGCGCCGCGTCGACCCACAGACCGGGGAAGTACGCGACGCCGGCGGGCAGGAGCGAAGCGACTCGGGACATGTCTCCGGCCCGGCCTCCAATCCCGGCTCAGACCCTAGGGGGCCGGCGCCGGGCGCGTTCCCCGGGGAGACGGCGGAGGAGGCTGACAAGGCCGCCGAACTGCTCGGCGATTTGCAACGGGTCCAGGCCGACTTCGCCAACTACCGCAAGCGCGCCCTGCGTGATCATGAGGTGGCCGGCGAACGCGCCAAGGCGGTCGTGGTCGGACAGTTACTTCCGGTTCTCGACGACCTGGATCGGGCTCGCAGTCACGGCGATCTGGAATCCGGTCCGCTCAAGGCGGTGGCCGACAAACTCGAGGCGGTGCTGACCGGGTTGGGACTGGCGGCCTTCGGCCTCGAGGGTGAGCAGTTCGATCCGTCGCTGCACGAGGCCGTCCAGCACGAGGGCGAGGGCTCCAACCCGGTTATCGGTCACGTCATGCGACGGGGCTACACACTGGGGGATCAGGTGCTGCGGCACGCACTCGTCGGCGTGGTCGACGCCGTCGAGGCCGACGAGCCGCCAGAATCAGTTCAGTAAACCCGGAGCACGATGAGCATGATGAGCACGACGAGGAGGTGATGCCGGATGGTTCAACGCGAATGGGTTGAAAAAGACTTCTATAAGACGCTCGGCGTCTCCTCCGATGCCACCGATGACGAGATCAAGCGGGTAGCCCGCAAGCTGCTCGCGGAGAATCATCCGGACCGTAACCCCAACGACCCGGCGGCAGAGGAACGTTACAAGGCCGTCGGGGAGGCCAAGGACGTCCTGCTCGACAAGGGCAAGCGCAAGGAGTACGACGAGACCCGCCGGATGTTCGCCGGCGGCGGATTCGGCCGCCGCTTCAACGGTGGCGGTGGTGGCGGCTTCAGCGGCGGCGATGACGGCTCCGGCAGCTTCAACCTCAACGACTTGTTCGGTGCCGCCGGCCAGGACGGCGGCGCCAATATCGGTGACCTGTTCGGCGGGTTGTTCGGTCGCGGCGGCGCCGCACCTCGGCCCAGTCGCCCGCGGCGCGGCCAGGATCTGGAGACCGAGACCCAACTCGACTTCCTGGAAGCCACCAAGGGCGTGCAGATACCGCTGCGACTGACGAGTCCGGCGCCGTGCACGAATTGCCACGGCAGCGGCGCGCGTCCGGGCACCAGCCCTAAGGTCTGCGCAGGCTGCAACGGATCCGGTGTGATCAGCCGCAATCAGGGCGCGTTTGGATTCTCTGAGCCCTGCACCGAATGTCGCGGCAGCGGGTCGCTGATCGAGAATCCCTGCGATGAGTGCCGCGGAACCGGGGTGGCGACGCGAACCCGCACCATCACCGTCCGGATCCCGGAAGGTGTCGAGGACGGGCAACGGATTCGGCTGGCCGGGCAGGGCGAGGCCGGCCTGCGCGGCGCGCCGTCGGGTGACCTCTATGTCACCGTGCACGTGCGCCCGGACAAGGTCTTCGGCCGCGACGGTGACGACCTGACGGTTTCGGTTCCGGTGAGTTTCACTGAATTAGCCTTGGGCACTACGCTTTCGGTGCCGACGTTGGGCGGCAAGGTTGGCGTGAAGGTGCCTAAGGGCACCGCCGACGGGCGGATCCTCCGAGTGCGCGGCCGCGGTGTACCCAAACGCAGCGGGGGCGCGGGCGATCTGCTGGTGACGGTGAAAGTCGCGGTTCCGCCGGCGCTGGAGGGTGACGCCCTCGAGGCACTGCAGGCCTATGCCGCAGCCGAACTCTCCAGCGGCTTCAATCCGCGTGCCGGTTGGGCGGGTAACCGGCCATGAATCCGAACCCCGACGACGGGCGCACCTTCTTGATTTCGGTTGCCGCCGAGTTGGCCGGAATGCACGCCCAGACCCTGCGAACCTATGACCGCCTCGGGCTGGTGAGTCCTGAACGCAGCGCCGGCGGCGGGCGCCGTTATTCCGAACGCGACGTGATACTGCTTCGCGAGATTCAGCGGCTCTCCCAACGTGAGGGTGTGAACCTCGCCGGGATCAAACGCATCATCGAACTGAGCAATCAGGTTGATGCGCTGCAGTCGCGGATCGCCGAGATGGGCGAGGAACTGGCGGCCTCTCGCTCCACGCCACGCCGCGAACTGGCCCTGGTGCCGAAGAGCACTGCGATGGTCGTCTGGAAACCCCGGCGCGGCCGCTGAACCGCCCGGCTATACCGTCCGGATGGTGAACTTCGCGACGGCGGGCCGGCCCGGCACTGCGACGCCGTAGCCGCCCTTGCGCAGCGCGTTGGTCGGGGCGGCCATCGGTTCGATGCCGACGACGCTGTCGTTGCCGGGTGCGAAAATCTGCACAGCCGGGTAGCCGCTATCAAAGATGACCTCGATGCGGCGGCCCCCGCCGGAGAGGGCGAACGTCGCCCCCGGCGGCACTTCGTCGAATCCGTTGTCAAATGTCTTGTCGCCCAGTTCCTCCGACATGGCAGGCCACTCCTCCGACGCTCCGGTCGGGATGCCCCAGTTGTCCACCGGCAGGTGACGCAGCGGCGGAGTCTCCAGGCGCCACTGCGACCGCGGGACATCCGGGATGGTGAGATACGGGTGAAATCCGAAACACAGCGGGACCGACGCCGCCGTCGTCGGGGTCACCGTGGTCTCAATCGACAGCGCCCGGTCGGCCAGCGTGATGTCGAGGGTCACCACATGCGGAAACGGGAAGCTGGAGAGCAGACGCGGCTGGCCGCCGTAGTCGAGGTCGGCGACAAACCGGTTCTCCTCCTGTTCGGTGACCAGCCAGCCGGGATAGGCGGCGAGCACCCCGTGGATCACCAGACCGTGCTCGTCGGAGCGCACTCCGCCAACTCCGGGGGTCAGCGTCACGGCGCCGCCGTCGACCGCGTAGCCGTTGGCGCTGAGTCGGTTCGCCCACGGGTACAGGATCGGGATGCCCATCGTTTTGCCGGTGGTCAGATAGGCGCGAAGGCCGCGTCGTTGACCCAGGAGTTCGACACCGCCGTCGGACAGCGAGGTACAGACCATGCCCGCCGACGGAACGAAGGTCGCTGTCAGGGCGGAGGACGGGTCTTTGAGAACGACGGAGGGCAGCTGGGCCATGGTCGGATTGTGCCATGAATGCCCTGCGGGTGACGAAAGTCCGGCGGCGGTAGGGCCCGCTTAGCGGCGGGGCCGCTCGAGCATCCCGTCGCGGCGTGCGCGGGGAAAGTTCGCCATCACCCGCTCGAGCATTGCGCTGTAGGCGGCACCGTTGTTGAGGATGTCCGGGCGGTTGTGGTGTCGGAGAAAGGCGTCGATGCGACGTTCCAGCGGCCAGTCCCAGTAGTCCCGTCCGGTGTAGGCCGAACACAGGAACTGCCAGGCGATGGCGTCGATATGCTCAACCGCAACAGGTTTGGTCATCCCCCGGACCCGAGTCCCTTTCCCTGCGATGCTTGCGCCGCTCCTCGGCCATCATGATGCCACGCCTCGGGATGCCGGAAGGGGCAAAAGTCATCGGCGCTTTTCGGGTGGTGGAACGTCTGCGCCGTGTTCTGCCGGCCGGCAACGTTGCCTGATGGCTCGGCTGGGCGCGACCGCCGGGCTTGGCGATCCCGCGATTGGTGTCCGGCGTTTGCTGCGGCGCGGACCGGGCCACATCGATCCCGGGGGCCGTCATGCCAGGGCGTGAATTCCCTTGTACAGCAGAGCCAGGCCGATGATGACCAGGATCGCACCGATCAGGCCGCCGTGGTTGTCCTCCATCCAGGTCTTGACTTTGTCGAGTGGTTCCTCCAGTCGCGGCCCGGCGACGAGGCAGCCCAGCACCGGCAGGGCGATCGTGGACGCGGCGATCGCGGTGAAGGTCATCGCGGCCGCCCAGGTCTCGGGGAGGCTGAGGTCATTCGTGCCGATAGCGGTTCCGGCGGCGACGCACAACAGGAGCACCTTGGGATTGACCACCGTGAGTGCGATCGCGGCAAGGAATGCGCGGGGGGGTTGCAGGGATCCCATGGACCGCATCCAACGCGGGGTATGGGCTGAGTCGTGGCGGTTCAGCCACCGGTAGAGGCCAAGGGCGATCAGTCCGATGCCGACGGCGATGCGCACGTACGGCGCCCAAGCGGGGGAGTCACCCGAGCCTACGTCTGACGCGGCGGTGGCCGCGGCGGTGATGGCGGTGATGCCGAACACCCAACCTGCCAGGAACGCCAGGCTCGTTGGTCGCGGCCGTGACGTGTGCAGAACCAGGATGCCCGGGATGATCGTGAACGGAGAAAGCGCGATGATCAGGGCCAGGGGCGTCACCTCAGCCAGGCTGGCCCCCACGTTGCCCACGCGTGAAACTTAGTCCGGTGCCCGGCGGAGGGTCCAGGCCGGCACCCAATGCGTCACTGTTCTGCGGTCGGAACCGTAGACGACGTCGTAGCTGACCAGGCCCCACCAGTCGCCCTGTTCGCAGAGGCCCCAGCAGCGCAGCCAACCGGGGGTGACCCGGTGCATCTGCAGCCCGCGTGGGTGGTAGCGGCCGGCCCGGTGCGGCTGGCGGGGGAATAGCACTGCCAGGTCCACCAGGACCGGCACCGGCGGGTGCAGTGGCCGAAACGGCGATCGGAGCGGCTGGCCGTTGTATCCGATGGATGCGAGATCAGCCACGGTTCGATCATATGTTCGATAGCATCCCTTCGCGAGCAGACGCGAAATCGCACAAATCTGCCAGCTGGAGTGCGAGTTTGTGTCTGCTCGGCACACCTGTCCTTTGGCCCTATCGCCGCCACCGCCTCGTTCAGTAGACTTGAGCGGAACAGACTCAAGGTTGTCGATGTTGTATACCTCGACAAGCTTCTACCTGTAGAAACGGAGGTGTCGTGGACTCGTTCAACCCGACCACCAAGACCCAGGCGGCGCTGACCGCCGCGTTGCAGGCCGCGAGTGCGGCGGG
>SYAA01000374.1 GCA_005789055.1 Actinomycetota bacterium | reverse complement strand
CGTTGGGATCCGGTGCTGGGCCGATCGGTGCCGGTGGTGGTGTGGCTCGCCGGGCTTACCGCCGCAGCCGGACTCGGGGCGTTCCTCTGGTGGCGGACCACCGTGGAACTGTCACCGGGATTCCCGCTGCGCTACGCCCCGCCGAAGGGCCTCGGGCCAGTGCAGTGCGAGTACATCCGCACCGAACAAGTGCCGGAGGAGGGCCTGACCGCAACCCTGCTCTATCTGGCGGACCGCGGGCTGCTGTCGCTGGATCAGGACGGCAAGAAGAAGTGGACGGTCCACAGTGTCGGTGATGTCGGCGCGTGGGCCGACGTAGATCCGGTCAGCGGCGCCGTCAGCTCAGCGCTGGGGCTGGAATTTCACGGATCGACCTTCCACGCCAATGGAGGTGTCGCCGCCGGCCGTAGACTCACCGCCGCCAAGGAAGCCATGGCATCCGCGGCGAAACAGTGGGCACTCGGGGAGGGCCTGATTGCCAAACATCCCTCGGAGTTATGGCTTCGGGTCGCAAATATTGCGGCACTGGCGCTGACGGTCGTGGGATTCATGAGGGTGTTGTTCCCGATCACGTTGTGGGGATTGCCTTTTGCGGTTTTCTTCCTGCTGTCGACGCGGGCGTGGACTCCCGGAATTGGACTTCGTCGCACCGCGACCGGCCGCCAGCTGTGGTCGGAGGTCGGTGGCTTCCACCGCATGCTGGCCACCGATTCCGCGGAGTCGCGCTTCGACTTCTCTGCCCGCCGGGATCTCTACACCGCCTACATCCCGTTCGCGATCGCCAGCGGTACCGCCGCGTTGTGGGCGGCGAAGTACCAGGCAGCCACTGGGCAGGCACCCCCACAGCCCGGCTGGTACCACTCGTCGTCGGGTGCCGGCAGGAGCACGTCGGGGTTGGGGGATGCTAGTTTCGACAGCTTCGAGTCGGCCCTGTCGTCGTCGATCGGTGCTTACACCGCGTCGCAGTCATCCTCGTCATCAAGCGGCGGCGGGGGCGGCGGCGGCGGTGGTGGCGGGGGCGGCGGCGGCGGTGGAGGAGGAGGCGGTTCATGGTGACCTTTGTTCTGATTGTGGCGTTGGTGATCGCGGTGGCGGTGCTGATCGGATTCGTGCTCGGCTACAACAAACTCCGTACCGCCGACGTGCAGGTCGACGAGGCCCTCGGCGGGAT
This sequence comes from Actinomycetota bacterium, assembly GCA_005789055.1. Taxonomy (GTDB): domain Bacteria; phylum Actinomycetota; class Actinomycetes; order Mycobacteriales; family Mycobacteriaceae; genus Mycobacterium. Next base: position 6,455 of record SYAA01000374.1, on the reverse strand, counting down.
CGACGTGCAACTCACCCGGCGCGCCGCGCTGATCCCGAGTCTGGTCAGCACCGTGGGGAGTTTTGCCGCCCACGAGAAGGCCGTCCTGGGACATATCGCAGACGCGCAGACCGCCCTGACCGCCGCCACGTCCGGCAAGTCGGTGACCCAACGCAGTTGCGCGGAGCGGCAGTTCGACGCCGCCGTCGGACAGGTGTTGGCACTCGGTCAGACCTATCCGCAACTGAACTCGTCGACCAACTTCCTGAATCTGCAAAACAACCTCGCCGACACCGAAGATAAACTCGCCTTCGCCCGGCAGTACTACAACGACTCCGCAGCCACCGTCAACCGGTTGCGGACCACCATCCCGTGGATGTTCGTCGCGGGTATGGCCGGGGTCTCCGAGCGCGAGTTCTATCAGGTGCCGAAGGTCTGAATGCGCATTCTCTTCGCCGGCACTCCGGCGCCGGCACTCCCGTCGTTGCGGCGACTGATCGACTCGCCCAGTCATGACGTCGTGGCGGTCCTGACCCGCCCGGATGCCCCGACGGGCCGCCGGGGCACGCCGATGCCGTCGCCGGTGGCGCAACTGGCTCTCGACGCCGGGATTGCAGTGCTGCGACCACCTCGGCCCAACTCGAGCGACGTCATCGACGAGATCACCGCGCTCGCCCCGGATTGTTGCGCCGTGGTGGCCTACGGCGCGCTGCTCGGAGCGGAACTACTGGCGGTGCCGATGCACGGATGGGTAAATCTGCATTTCTCACTGTTGCCTGCCTGGCGAGGTGCGGCTCCGGTTCAAGCGGCCATCGCCGCGGGCGATACCGTCACCGGGGCAACGACATTCAGGATTGAACTCGCGTTGGACTCAGGGCCGGTGTTCGGAATCGTGACCGAGACTATCCGCGCCGACGATACTGCGGGGGAGCTGTTGGACCGATTGGCCCTCTCGGGTGCGGCGCTGTTGGAAGCCACTCTGGACGGGATTTCCGACGGGTCAATCACGCCGGTGCCACAGCCCTGCGAGGGTGTGAGCCTGGCACCGAAGGTCTCGGTGGACGAGGCCCGGATCCGATGGGATCTGCCCGCGCATGTCATCGAGCGTCGTATCCGGGCGATGACGCCGAATCCGGGCGCCTGGACCATGATCGGGGACATGCGTATCAAAGTCGGTCCGGTCAGTGTCGAGGAGTCCAGTGATACGGCCGAACCCGGCGTGGTCATGGCTGAGAAGACACGGGTACTGGTCGGGACCGGATCGGTTCCGGTTCAACTCGGTCAGATCCAGCCGCCCGGGAAAAAGCAGATGGCGGCAGCAGACTGGGCGCGCGGTGCTCGTCTCGATGCCGCAGTCCGGACGTCGTGACCCAGCAACCGGGTGATCGCGGCGGCAGGCGTCCGCGGCGAGCGCAGTTGGACCCCGCCCGCCGGGCGGCATTCGACGTACTGCGTGCGGTCTCCGAGCGCGACGCCTACGCCAACCTGGCGCTGCCATCGCTGCTCTCTGACCGCGGCATCACCGGTCGGGACGCGGCATTCGCGACCGAACTGACTTACGGCACCTGCCGGACCCGCGGGACGCTCGACGCTGTGATCGCCGCGGCGGCTGGCCGGCCGATCGATCAGATCGACTCGGTATTGCTGGACCTGCTGCGACTCGGTGCCTATCAACTCTTGCGCACCAACGTCGCCACGCACGCCGCCGTGTCGACTACCGTGGAGCAGGCCGGACTCGAATTCGATTCGGTTCGAGCAGGTTTCGTTAACGGTGTGCTGCGAACCATCTCCAAGCGCGACGAGCAGTCGTGGTTGGCGGAACTGGCGCCGCCTGCCGATACCGATCCCGTCGGTCATGCTGCGTTCATCCACGCCCATCCACGCTGGATCGCGCAGTCATTCGCCGACGCTCTCGGCGCCGATGCCGGCGAGCTCGACGCGGCGCTGGCCGCCGACGATGCGCGACCGGCGGTTCATCTGGCCGCCAGACCCGGTGCGATCAGTGCTGCGGAGCTTGCCGCGACCGTCGGCGGTGAGGTCGGTCGGTACTCGCCCTACGCGGTGTACCTCGGCAGTGGTGACCCCGGCGGGCTGACCGCGATCCGGGACGGTGTGGCACTGGTCCAGGACGAGGGCAGTCAGTTGGTGGCACGGGCACTGACCCTCGCCCCGATACTCGGTACCGACGGCGGACGTTGGCTCGATCTGTGCTCGGGCCCAGGCGGAAAGACGGCCTTGATCGCCGCGATCGCAGCCCAGCAGGGCGCGTCGGTCACCGCGGTCGAACCCAATCCGCGCCGGGCCGAGATGGTGCAGCAGAACACCCGCGGACTGCCGGTGGAAGTCCTGCGCGTCGACGGCCGCGATACCGCGCTGCCACCCGGCGGATTCGACCGCGTGCTCGTTGACGCGCCCTGCACCGGCCTCGGCGCTTTGCGGCGGCGCCCGGAAGCTCGGTGGCGGCGCACCCCGGCTGATGTTCCGGTCCTGGCCACACTGCAGCGTGAACTGCTGGCCGCGGCGATCGACCTGACCAGACCGGGCGGTGTCGTGCTCTACGCGACGTGTTCGCCGCATCTGGTGGAGACCATGGGCGTTGTCTCCGACGCGCTGCGCCGCCATCCGGTGACCGCCCTGGACGCCCGCCCGCTCTTTGGGCCAGTCGACAACCTCGGTGCCGGGCCGTACGCGCAACTGTGGCCCCACCGGCACGGAACCGACGCGATGTTCACCGCGGCGTTGCGCAAAAATGCCTGAGTCGCACGTCCTACAGTGACAGCTATGCCAACACCGACCCGGCCGATGATCGCGCCGTCGATTCTGTCCGCCGACTTCGCCTGGTTGGCAAGGGAGGCTGCGGCCGTCGACGGTGCCGACTGGTTGCACGTCGATGTGATGGACGCGCACTTCGTGCCGAATCTCACCCTGGGACTGCCCGTGGTCGAGAGCTTGCTCAAGGCGACAGACATCCCGATGGACTGCCATCTGATGATTACCGATCCGGGCCGGTGGGCACCGGGTTATGCCGAGGCCGGTGCCTACAACGTGACCTTTCACGCCGAGGCGACCGACGATCCGGTCGCGGTGGCCCGCGACATCCGTGCCGCCGGTGCAAACGCGGGGTTGTCGGTCAAGCCCGGCACCCCGATCGAGCCGTACCTGCAGATTCTGCGGAATTTCGATACCTTGCTGATCATGTCGGTCGAACCGGGATTCGGCGGCCAGAGTTTCATCCCCGAGGTGCTGACCAAGGTTGCAGCGGTGCGTCGATTGGTCGACGCCGGCGAGTTGACGATCCTGATCGAGATCGACGGCGGCATCAATGCCGACACCATTGAGCAGGCCGCCGAAGCCGGGGTGGACTGCTTCGTTGCAGGTTCAGCGGTCTACGGTGCGGCCGACCCGGCGGTGGCCGTCGAGGCGTTGCGCCGCCAGGCCGGTCACGCGTCGCCGCATTTGGTCCTATGACTGTGCCCGAGCAGGGCTTCGCCGCGATGAGCCTGGCGATCGAACAGGCCCAACGGGTGAAGGGATCCACCTACCCGAATCCCCCTGTGGGAGCGGTGATCGTGAGCGCGCACGGGGAGGTCGTCGGGGTGGGCGCCACCGAGCCGGCGGGCGGTCCGCATGCCGAGGTTGTTGCGTTGAGAGCCGCGGGGGAGCGTGCGGCCGGCGGTACCGCGGTGGTGACCCTGGAACCGTGCAACCATCACGGCCGCACACCGCCCTGCGTCGACGCCCTCATCGACGCCGGTATTGCGGCGGTGATCTATGCGGTCGCCGACCCGAACTCGGAGGCCGCCGGTGGTGCGGCACGCCTGCACGACGCCGGCGTGAAGGTGACCGCCGGGGTGTGCGCCGGGGAAGTCGCCGGCGGCACCCTGCGCGAGTGGCTGCACAAGCAGCGCACCGGTAAGCCGCATGTCACCTGGAAATTCGCCGCGAGCATCGACGGTCGAAGTGCCGCCGCTGACGGTTCCTCGCAGTGGATCACCGGCGAGACCGCCCGCGGCGATGTGCATCGACGTCGCGCGGCCGCCGACGCCATCGTGGTGGGCACCGGCACGGTGTTCGCCGACAACCCAAGCCTGACCGCTCGATTTCCCGACGGCACTCTCGCGTCCCGACAGCCGCTTCGGGTGGTGGTCGGCGAACGTGAAGTTCCGCCGGACTCGAATGTATTCAGCGATGATGCGCCAACCATGACGTTGCGCAGCCGCGACCCGGCCGAGGTGATTCGGGCACTGTCGGATCGCACCGATGTCATGGTGGAGGGCGGGGCGACCCTCGCCGGGGCCTTCCTTCGGGCCGGTGTCATCGACCGCATCCTGGCCTACGTCGCACCGGTTCTGCTAGGTGGACCGTTCGGCGCCGTAGATGATGTCGGGGTCACCAGCATCGCGCACGCACTGCGCTGGCGATTTGACGGCGTGGACCGGATCGGACCGGACCTTCTGCTCAGCCTGGTGCCGCCCGACTGAAGTGTCAGTCTTCGCGGCGTAGCGGCTTGTGCTTAATGAGATCGCGAGACCCTATGCTGCCCAACAACTCTCGGAAACCCTGCACCGAGTATCCGACGACGGTGGTTTCGGTCCGGGCCCGAGCAGTCGCCGACCGGGGAAGGGCGAACAGCGGGCCCATCTCGCCGAAGTAGTCGTCAGCCCCGGCGACCTTGAGAACTTCCTCGCCGCCGCCGGCCAGTTCCCGGATCAATTCCACCTCGCCGGTCGACACCAGGTAGATCGAGTCGCCCATCGTGCCCTGCTCGAAGAGTGTCTCGCCGGCTTCCAGGGTGACGGTCTCGGGTTCGTGCTCGTCGGCGTCGGTATGTGGGACCAGTTCCACCACGCGGTCGGCCAGGGGGAGCATCCGGGTGTCGTGGGTGGCCACCACCACCACCCGCTCGCCGGACGCGAGGTCGCGGATCAGCGTGAGCACCTCCTCGACCTGGATGTAGTCCAGGTGCGCGGTCGGTTCATCGGCGATCAGCAGCGGTGGGTCCAGTGCGATGGCCCGGGCGACCGCAACCCGCTGCTGCTGTCCGCCGCTGAGGTCACCGGGCCGGTGCGACATCCGGTGTGCCAGGCCGACGCGGGTCAGCAGTTCCTCGGCTCGTTCGTGCGCTTGCTTCTTCGGAATCCTGGCGGCACGCAACGGCACCATCACGTTCTCCAGCGCGGTGAGGCTCGGCACCAGGTTGAAAGCCTGGAACACGATCCCGACGGTGTTTCGCCGGTAGTCGGACAGCGCGTCCGCGTCAAGGGCGGTCAGGTCGATGTTCCCGAACTCGATGCGGCCGGCCGTCGGTCGCAAAATCCCGCCGAGACAGGACAGCAGGGTGGTCTTACCGCATCCGCTGGGGCCCAACAGAATTGCCAGCGAGCCCGCCGGGACGTCCAGACTCAGTTCGTCGATCGGGCGCACCGTCTCCTGGCTGCTGGCGTACTCCACCACGAGGTCTTTGATCCGTAGGTCGGCCATCGGTTCAGGGTCCTCCGAACGCCAGTGCGGGATCGACGGTAACGGCCCGCCGCAGCCCGGCCAGGCTCGCGAGCACCCCGATGGTGATCGCGACCACCGGCAGCAGCGCGAATGCGATTCGGGGAATGTCCACCCGCATCGGGAACAGCGGGCCGAGCAGCACCGAGAGGATTCCGCCGAGCAGTGCGGCCAGAACCGCAACGATGACGGCCTGCATGGCCAGCCCTGCCAGGATCGACCGGGTTGGTACTCCGACCGCCTTGAACACCGCGAAGTCCCGGGTGCGCTCCAACGCGGACATGTAAATCATCGATCCGACAATCAGGGCGGCGACCACCCAGAGCAGTCCGGCCATCAACGTCATCGCCTGTCGCGCCCCGGAGAGTGCGCGAAGCAGATCATCGATGGCGCCGGCGCGGTCGATGACGCGGAAACCCTTCGGCACCTCGGCGGGCGTGCCCCGCAGGCCCATCGAGGTGATCAGCGACTGCCCGGAGAACAGCAACTTTTGCGCGCCCGCAGTGGTCAGGAAGATGTTGGGCTGTCCACCGAGTGCCGTCGAGTCGTCGACGATTCCCACGATGCGCAGCGGCAGCGAACCGATTTCCACGGTGTCGCCGACCGGTTTGTCCATCCGGTCGGAGACCACAACCTCGTCGGTGGCCGCGGGCGGCCGTCCGTCGGACAGGGTCGGGATCCCCGGCCCGCCCTGGGGCGCGCCGAACACGTTGACGCTGCGGGCCGAGTCACCGTCAGGCATCGTTGCGCTCCCATAGACCAGCGGCGCGGCGACACTCACCCCGGGCAGGCGCATCGAGGCAGCGGTGGCGGGAAACGCCGCCGACCCCAGGAACGGTCCGGTGGCGCCGGACTTGATCAGGAACGCGTCCAACTGGAGCGAGTCCACGGTGCGGGTGGCCTCAACCCGGAAACCGTTGGCAAGCCCGGTGAGAACCAGTGTCATCGCGAAGACCAGTCCCGTGCCGACGATTGCG
>SYAA01000373.1 GCA_005789055.1 Actinomycetota bacterium | reverse complement strand
CCTCGATACCGGTTCGGGTCCCGGAGTTCGATTGCCACCCCTCGGGCAGGGCGGGTAGCCGGATCGGGAAATTCAAGGCATCCGCGTCTGCCTGCAGTGCCGCCGCCGCGTCGTAGGTCGGAATCGCGCCGTCGGCCGGACCGTTGGGCCGAAACGAGCACATCCCCACCAGTCCGGCCAGTACGACGCAGGCCAGCACCAATGGCGCCAGCGACCAGAACATATCGCGGCCGTCCTGCAGGAGCCTGGGCTTGGCGGGTTTCGGAGCCGGACGGCCGGCGACATCAAACCCCGGAGCCGGACGGCCGGCGACATCAAACCCCGGAGCCGGACGGCCGGCGACATCAAACCCCGGAGCCGGACGGCCGGCGACATCAGACTCCGGAGCCGGACGGCCGGCGACCTCAGACTCCGGAGCCTGATCGGGGTCAGAGACCTCTGGCTCCGACTGCGGCGGGTTCGTCACGGGTTCCAGTATCCCAGGTCTGGACGAACAACGTGGTTCTGGGACAATCTGCGGATGCCAGAAGCTCGCCGCCGCGAAGCCCCCGACCGCAACCTTGCCCTGGAACTGGTTCGGGTGACCGAGGCCGGCGCCATGGCCGCCGGACGCTGGGTCGGCCGCGGCGACAAAGAGGGCGGCGACGGCGCCGCGGTCGACGCGATGCGACAGTTGGTCAACACGGTGTCGATGCGCGGGGTGGTGGTTATCGGCGAGGGCGAGAAGGACAACGCCCCGATGCTGTACAACGGCGAGGAGGTCGGTAACGGAGACGGGCCGGCCTGTGATTTCGCCGTCGATCCGGTCGACGGCACCACATTGATGAGCAAGGGCATGCCGAACGCGATCTCAGTACTGGCGGTGGCCGAACGAGGTGCCATGTTCGATCCGTCGGCGGTGTTCTACATGAATAAAATCGCCGTCGGCCCCGATGCCGTCGACGCCATCGACATCACCGCGCCGATCGGCGAGAACGTTCGCCGGGTTGCAAAGGCCAAGAATTCCAGCGTCGGGGACCTGACGGTGTGCATCCTCGACCGTCCCCGGCACCAGCAGTTGATCGCCGACGTCCGTGCAGCCGGGGCTCGCATCCGGCTGATTACCGACGGTGACGTTGCAGGCGCAATTTCGGCCTGTAGACCAGAATCGGGCACCGACATGCTCGCAGGAATCGGTGGCACTCCCGAGGGAATCATCACCGCGGCGGCCATCCGTTGCATGGGTGGCGCGATCCAGGCTCAACTCGCCCCGACCGACGAGGTCGAACGCCAGAAGGCTATCGACCGCGGCCACGACCTGAGTCGGGTGCTCGACACCAACGACCTGGTTTCCGGTGAGAACGTCTTCTTCTGCGCAACCGGAGTGACCGACGGGGATCTACTCAAGGGCGTTCGTTTCTTCGGCGGCGGATGCACCACCCAGTCGATCGTCATGCGCTCCAAGTCCGGCACCGTTCGGACCATCGACTCCTTCCACCGACTCTCGAAACTCAGCGAATACTCCTCGGTCGACTTCACCGGCGACGCCGCCGCCACCCATCCGCTGCCCTGAATACCCCCCGCATCGATCGAACAACAGCAAGGAAGACATGACCATCGAAGGCGAGTACCGCATTGAGCACGACACCATGGGCGAGGTCCGGGTTCCGGCCAAAGCTCTGTGGCGGGCTCAGACCCAGCGGGCCGTGGAGAACTTCCCAATCTCCTCACGCGGGCTGGATCGCAACCAGGTCCGGGCGATGGCCCTGCTGAAGGCCGCCTGCGCGCAGGTGAACAAGGATCTCGGCCTGCTTGCCGCCGAGAAGGCTGACGCCATCATCTCCGCTGCGGGAGAGATCGCCGACGGCAAACACGATGATCACTTCCCCATCGACGTGTTTCAGACCGGTTCGGGAACTAGTTCGAACATGAACGCCAACGAGGTGATCGCGTCAATCTGCGCACGCCACGGCGTCGAGGTGCACCCCAACGATGACGTCAACATGTCGCAGTCCTCCAACGACACGTTCCCAACCTCGACTCACATCGCCGCCACCGAAGCGGCTGTGCGTCAACTGATTCCGGCCTTGGAGGTGCTGCACGAATCGCTGACGGCCAAGGCAATCCAGTGGCGCACCGTCGTCAAATCCGGCCGCACGCACTTGATGGATGCCGTTCCGGTCACCCTGGGCCAGGAGTTCGGCGGCTACGCGCGCCAGGTCGAGGCCGGCATAGAGAGGGTGCGCGGCTCACTTCCGCGTCTCGGCGAACTCGCTATCGGAGGCACCGCCGTCGGCAACGGCCGGAACGAACCCGATGGGTTCGGCACCAAGGTGGTCGACGTACTCGTCGCCCAGACCGGGTTAGCCGAGCTACGAACGGCGAGAAACTCTTTCGAGGCCCAAGCCGCCCGGGACGGACTGGTCGAGGCATCCGGTGCCCTCAAGACCATCGCGGTGTCACTGACAAAGATCGCCAACGACATCAGGTGGATGGGATCGGGTCCGTTGACCGGACTCGGTGAACTGCATCATATTTTGTTCAAAGCAACAGACAACGGCTTCGACCCAGCTATACGAATAGGTTTCTTCGGGCACACGTGATAGACTTCTATATCGACGAATGAGGTT
>SYAA01000372.1 GCA_005789055.1 Actinomycetota bacterium | reverse complement strand
TGGTCTCCGGCACCGTGCACGCACCGACCCGGGGCGAGTGCTCACGGTGTCTGAATCCGATCGACGATGACGTTGAGATCGCGCTCACCGAACTGTTCGCTTACCCGGACAGCGTCACCGAGGCCACCACTGACTCCGACGAGGTGGGCCGAGTCATCGACCAGACCATCGACCTCGCCCAACCCGTCGTCGACGCGGTCGGACTGGCGCTGCCCTTCGTACCGGTCTGCGCCGAAGACTGTCCCGGGCTGTGTTCGCACTGCGGGGTGGCACTGGCCACCGCCGAAGCCGGCCACGGCCACGAGATCATCGACCCGCGCTGGGCCAAACTCGCCGATCTGCGTCCCCGCGACCCCGATGGGACCGATCCGGACGGAACGCCATCGTGACCGCCGCGCGGTCGGACCTGCTGCGCGCCCTGGGCGTCGATCTGCCCGCCGAGTTGTTGACGCTGGCGCTCACTCACCGCAGCTACGCCTACGAGAACGGCGGTCTGCCCACCAACGAACGTCTCGAACTGCTTGGTGACGCCGTGCTGGGTTTGGTGATCGTCGAGGAACTGTTCCGGCGTCATCCGGACAACTCCGAAGGTGATCTGGCCAAGCTGCGCAACAGCATCGTCAACAGCCACGCGCTGGCCGGGGTGGCCCGCGACCTGACCGGGACGGGTCTGGGCGAGTACCTCCTGTTGGGCCGGGGCGAGATCCAGACCGGCGGGCATGGCAAGTCGTCGATTCTGGCCGACACGCTGGAGTCACTGATCGGTGCGGTGTACCTGCAGCACGGGCTGCAGGGCGCCCAGCAGGTGATCCTGAGCCTGTTCGGCGATCTTCTCAACACCGCCCCGACCCTCGGTGCGGCGCTGGAGTGGAAGTCCAGCCTGCAGGAACTGACAGCGGCCCGCGGTCTCGGCGTGCCCCGGTACGAGGTCACCTCCGAGGGGCCCGATCACGAGCGGTGGTACTCGGCAGCGGTCTACGTCGACGGACGCGTGTGTGGCCGTGGCGATGGACAGTCCAAGAAGATCGCGGAGACCAACGCCGCGGCGGAGGCCTGGACCGCACTGGATTCGGTACCGGTGGCCGCCGACCCGGATGCCTGAGCTTCCCGAGGTCGAGGTGGTGCGGCGGGGCCTGCAGGCGCACATCGCCGGCCGGACGATCACGGCGGTCGAGGTGCTTCACCCGCGGGCCGTGCGTCGGCATGAGATGGGTGCCGCAGACCTCGTCGCGCGACTGCGGGGCGCTCGGATCATCGGGACGGACCGGCGCGGAAAGTACCTGTGGCTCTCGATCACCTCCGATGAGGACGACGATGCTGCCGCGCTGGTCGTGCATCTGGGGATGAGCGGCCAGATGCTGCTGGGAGCACTCGAACGCACCGAGCATCTGCGGATCGCGGTGATGCTCGACGACGGCACCGCATTGAGCTTCGTCGATCAACGCACCTTCGGCGGTTGGCAACTCGCCGATCTCATCAGCGTGGACGGCAGCCGGCTTCCCGAACCGGTGGCGCACATTGCCCGCGACCCCCTGGATCCGCGATTCGACCGTGACGCTGTCATTAAAGTGTTGCGCCGCAAGCACTCTGAGATCAAACGTCAAATTCTTGATCAGACGGTGGTGTCGGGTATCGGCAACATCTACGCAGATGAGGCGCTGTGGCGGGCCGGGGTCAACGGCGCGCGCATCGCCGAAAAACTCACCCGTCGGCAATTGGGGGAGTTGCTCGACTCGGCGGCCGAGGTGATGCGCGAGGCGCTCGGTCAGGGCGGCACATCGTTCGACTCGCTGTATGTAAACGTCAACGGACAGTCGGGGTATTTCGACCGTTCCTTGAATGTCTACGGCCGCGAGGGTCGCAACTGTCATCGTTGCAGAGCGGTGATCCGACGGGACAAGTTCATGAATCGGTCTTCGTTTTATTGCCCGCGGTGTCAGCCCCGGCCGCGCACACGGTAGAACAAACCCATGACGGAACTTTGGGTAGAACGCACGGGGATCCGCCGCTACACCGGCCGCAGCAGCCGGGGGGCGGAAGTGCTGATCGGATCGGAGAGCGATGAGGGCGTGTTCACCCCCGGCGAACTGCTGAAGATCGCCCTCGCCGGCTGCAGCGGACTGAGCAGCGACCAACCGCTACGCCGCCGCCTCGGGGACGACTACCGCGCGGTGATCCGGGTCGCCGGGCCGGCGGACCGCGACGAGGAGCGGTACCCGCGGCTGGCCGAGACCCTCGAGGTCGACCTGTCGGGGTTGTCGGCCGAGGACATTGAGCGCCTGCTGCTGGTGGTCAACCGGGCCATCGACCAGGTATGCACAGTCGGGCGCACGCTGAAGGCAGGCGCGGAGATCGCCTTCGAAGTCGCCGACACTGGGCCGTGACCGGCACTGGTCCATGACCGACACCGAACCCGTCCGCCTGACCGCCTGGGTGCACGGCCACGTCCAGGGGGTGGGCTTTCGGTGGTGGACCCGGTCGCGGGCGTTGGAGCTCGGCCTGGACGGCTATGCGAGCAACCAGCCCGACGGCCGGGTGCTGGTGGTCGCCCAGGGGCCCCGGGCTGCCTGTGAGGGACTTCTGGCGCTCCTCCGGGGCGGCGAGACACCCGGATCGGTGCAGACCGTCATCGCCGAGTTCCACGCACCGGGACATGACGCGACACCGGTGGAGTCGGGCTTCCGCGAACGCTGAACTCCTCGCCGGTAGGCTCGCACGACGTGTACCTCAAGAGTCTGACGCTGAAGGGTTTCAAGTCCTTCGCATCGCCGACGACTCTGCGCTTCGAACCGGGAATCACCTGCGTGGTGGGGCCCAACGGCTCCGGTAAGTCCAACGTCGTTGACGCCCTGGCCTGGGTGATGGGC
>SYAA01000371.1 GCA_005789055.1 Actinomycetota bacterium | reverse complement strand
TGCTGGTGGCGCTGGGCCTCGTCACCCGGCTGGCCGCGTTGCTCGGCTCCGGCACCATGGCGTACGCCTACTTCACCGCTCACCAGCCCGACGGTGTGCTGCCCCTGCAGAACGGCGGCGAACTCGCCGTCCTGTACTGCTTCGCCTTCCTGCTCATCGCGTTCGTCGGCGCCGGGGCCTTCGCAGTGCAGGGCGGTGCCGCCTCGGATTCATCCGCACCGGCCAGCAGCACCTGAAGGTTTCCACCGCGTGGACATCTCGATCGTCATCCCGGCCTACAACGAGGAACGCAGACTCACCCCGACCCTGCAGGGCTGGGCGGCCTGGATGGACGGTGTCGAGGAGTCGGTGGAACTGCTGGTGTCCGACGATGGCAGCCGCGACGGCACGGCGGGTTTGGTGGAGGCTGCCGCAGCCGCCGATCCGCGCATCCGCCTCAACCGGTTACCGCAGAACCGCGGCAAGGGCGCGGCGGTGCGCTCGGGCATACTCGCCGCCACCGGCGACTACCGGTTCTACCTGGATGCGGACATGAACATCGCCCCCTCCCACGTGGAGCCCGCACTGGCGATGCTGCGGGCAGGGGTGGCCGACGTGGTCACCGGCAAACGCAGTCTGACCACCTATGCCGAAACCGAACGTAGCCTCTCCCGACTCGCGGCCGGCGCGGCAGTTCAGGTGACCCGGCGTGGACTACTGCTCCCGGCGATCAGAGACACCCAGGCCGGATTCAAGGGTTTCACCGCCGCCTGGGCGGAGCGAGTTTTCCGCACAGCGACGGTGGACGGATTCGCCTTCGACATCGAGATCCTCTACCTGGCCAAGCGGATGGGCGCGCGCATCGTCGAGATGCCGGTCGACGTGGAGTTTCGCGACGAGTCAACCTTCGACGTATCCACCCACCTGCGGCCGTTTCTGTCAGACATCTGGCAGGTTCGGAAGAACGCCTGGCGGGGCCGATACGCCTGAATCCGGCCGGGCCGGGGCTCGACGGCATTTCTCGGAGCAGTAGCGCACCTGCTCCCAGTCACGCTCCCACTTCTTACGCCACTCGAAGGCACGTCCGCACCGCACACACACCTTGGGCGGATGCCCGTTTTTGGTCTGTGCGGATCGAGTCATAGTGCGCTCGAGGCTACTTGCGACTCGCCCGTCACGAAACCGACCGGACTCACAGCATCTGCGGGAGCATCAGCATCCGGACGCACGTGGTGCCGAGCAGGAGCAGCGACACCAGGATCAGCGCCACTTGGATCTTGGGCGCGGTGAACTTGGTCGCCACACTGGCGAAGAACAGGACAAGCGCGAACAGCACCGCGAGCATGACGTGCCTGGTGGCGTTGTTGCTGGCCTCGTCGGCCAGCGAAAGGCTCTCTTCGGCCTTGGCGGACAACGCATCCGCCTGCACCTGGGCCGGGACGACGTAGACCGGTAAATCCAGCGGTGTGCCGTCGGGCACCGCAGCCGGGTTGCCGTCGGCATCCACCGCAACCCTGCCCAACCATTCCTTCTGGGCGCGATCCAGTGCAGGCGAAAAACGATCCCGAAGAAAGCCGGCGCGCAGTTTCTGCTGTGCGGCGGTGGCCTCCACCCAGGAGATCCACATCTCGGAGTCGATCACCGACTGACTGGTGGCCTCAGAGGCGGCCCGATTGGCATCGCTGCGCTGAATCGCCGACGCGGACTGGGCATCGGACTGTGCGTTAGACCATTGACTGGCTTGAAACGACGACCAGGTGGTGGCGACCGCAGCGATGGCCAGGATGATCGCCGTCCAGGAATCGAGAATGCGCTGCCGACGTTGCCAGGGGTCCTCCGGTTCGGTGGGGGCGATCTCGGTTCCCAGCAGATCCGTCCCCAACACCTCGTCGACGAGGTCGTCCACCTTGCCGAGGACGCCGTCTTTCTCGGCGTTATCCACGGGCGGCAGTTCCATGGGTGGCTTTTCCACGAGGAGCCCTTTCCACGAGGAGCATTGTGCCCCAACAGGCCACGGCGGGATACCCTTTACCGGTGAGGTCCGAGCGGAGACGCGAGGGACGATTTCTGCCGGAACACCCCTTCCGGCGATCGGACTGTGAGCGTCTTCAACGTCGTCCACCGGCCCGCAACCAGCACTGGGCCGACGCCGTCACTCGCCCGCAACGGGTGCTGAACTTTGCGGTCTGGATCTCCGCAGCCATCACCGCGGCCCTCGGAATTTTGCAGACGATCACCGGGGACAGCGTGGCCTATATCGGCCTGATCAACCTCGTGGTGGCGGCGGTGCTGCTGACCATCCCGTGGCTGAACAGATTCGGAAACGTCATTGCGCCACTTGTTTTCGTGGTGATCGCCTACTCCTCACTGACTTTCGTCGGATCCCAGATCGGCACCGATTCAGGCGTGCAGTTCTACTATCTGGTTTCGGCGTCGCTGGCGGTACTGGTGCTCGGCATCGAACACCTTCGGCTGGCCGCCGCGGTGGTGGCATTGGGCGCGGCTCTGATCATCGGCATGCAATTTCTGGTGCCCGCCGATACCGGAATCCAGCCACGCTGGGCGGTCATCGCCGGCTTCATGATCGCCACGACGGGTGCGTGCACCTTGATCTTCACCACTGTCTGGTACGCCATGCGAGAGGTCTCGCGAGCCGAGGAGGCGATGGAGGTCGAATACGACCGGTCCGAGGCCCTGCTGGCCAACATCCTCCCCGCCAGTGTCGCCGCGAAGCTCAAAGACCCCACGCACGGGGTGATCGCCGACCGCTACGACGACGCTTCAATCCTGTTC
>SYAA01000370.1 GCA_005789055.1 Actinomycetota bacterium | reverse complement strand
GGCGTCACCGGCCGCGCACTCTGGCTGGGCCGCACTAAACGCATCGCCAACGCCGACCAAAGAATCGTTCTGCATAACAAAGACCGCGGTTGCACCTTCCCCAACTGCACCGCACCCGGCTACGCCAGCCAAGTCCACCACGCCACCCTCGACTGGGCCGACGGCGGCAGCACCAACATCGATGACCTCGATTTCGGCTGCGGACCCCACAACCGCCTCGTCAAAAGAGGCGGCTGGCACACCCGCAAAAACCCCGACGGCACCTGCGAATGGATACCGCCGGCCCACCTGCCCCTCAAAGGCGGAACCAACAACCACCACCACCCCGACCGACTACTACGACAACTCCGCAAACGCGGCGCCGGCTAGCCCCCCAAGCAGTTATCGGGTCGCGAGGCCGCTACCGGGTCGCGAGGCCGCTACCGGGTCGCCCGGCACACGAACACCACCGCGCGGGCGTCCGTCCCGGTGCCGATCCGGGTGATCACCAGTGACAGCGGTTGACCGCCGCCGGGGCGCAACCGCTGGCGTAGGGCGTCGGGGTCGACGTCGACGCCGCGGACCAGGATTTCCAGCGCGCCACAGTCGCGTGCCGAAAGTACCTGTCGCAGAGGCTTTTCCCGCAGGGGCAATTGCTCGAGCACTTCGAACCCGCGCACGCCGTTGGGAACCTCGTCACCGCTGAGATAGGCGATATCGGGATCAAGCTGCCACAGACCGTGCCGGGTGGCGTACTGACGAACCAGTCCAGCGCGCACGACAGCACCGTCGGGGTCGATGATCCATCGGCCCGGCGCACTGACCCGACACTCGTCGGGATCGGCATCGGTGAGCACCTCGTCGCGATCCAGGACGGTGGCCCGACGGCGCACACCGGGTTCGGCCAGGGCATGCGACCACAGGCACGCCTCGCGGACCGAACCACCCGCTGAGGTCACCTCAATCTCTCCGTCAAAGCCCAAGTCCCGCAGCGCATCGAAGTCAATGCCGGGGGCGCACTTCACCACCGTCGGCCGGCCACGGTAGACCTCGAACACTTCGTCCAGGGGGGGCGCGTAGGCCCGCGGATCGAATCGGCGCCGGCCGCCGCCGCGGCGGGCCGGATCCAGCAGCACGATCGTGTCGCGATTGATCGCGCCGCCCGTGATCGGCCGCAGCGCGTCAGCCCGGACAAGTGCAACTCCGGGGACGTTGTGGCGTGCCATCGCCAGACGCACTTCATCGATATCGCTACCGACGACGAACTCCGCGGTATCGCGCAAGGCGGCCAGTTCGGTGCCGATTGAACACGTCGCGTCGTGGACACCCGCACCAGCGAGTCGACGCGCCCGATGCCGCGCCACAACGGCGGTGGTGGCCTGTTGCAACGCTTCATCAGTGAACAACCAGTCCGACACGTCGGCCAGCGAGGCGAACTTCACCACCGCCCTGCGGCGCAGACGAATGGTCTCGACAAGCGCGGCAGATCGTTGCCCGAACCGCTCGCGGAGCGTGGCCACGTCAGCCAGCAGGCTCGAGTCGGTGAGCCCGAATCCGGACACCTCGGCCAGCGCCTCGGCCCCCGCCGCACTGGTCAGGTAGTCGACATCGGCGCGAGTGAAACTCAGGACGGTTTAACTCCGGTGATCATCACGTTGTAGAACCAGCCCTTGGGCACCACGCGGCGCCAGACGTTGGCATCGACCCAGGACAGCGCCGTCCAACTCTTGAACGCGAATTGCGCCCAACCCCAACCGAGCTTTCCGGGCGGCACCGTCGACTCGAATGTGCGCACCGGCCAACCCAACATCGCGGCGGTGAACTCCTCGCTGGCGGTGCGCACCTGCTCTGCGCCGGCGTTGACGGCCATCCGTTCCAGCTCGCCGGGGTCGAATGTGTGCAGGTCGACGATCCACTCCAGGGCTGCGGCGCGTGAGTTCTCGTCGAGTTCGGCCTGCGGACGTCGCCAACTCTGCAGGCCGGGCAGCTTCATCGCACGCACGGTGGTGTTCCAGGTTAGGTTCGCCAACCGGCGCGCGTAGGCATTGCCCACCGTGGTCGGTTCGCCCGCGAAAACGAATCTGCCACCGGGCTTGAGCACCCGCACCACTTCACGCAGCGACTTCTCGACATCGGGGATGTGGTGCAACACGGCATGCCCCACCACCAGATCGAAGGTGTCGTCGTCGTAGGGAATGCCTTCGGCATCAGCCACCCGGCCGTCGACGTCGAGGCCCAGCGACTTCCCGTTGCGGGTGGCGACCTTGACCATGCCCGGAGACAGATCAGTCACCGATCCACGCCGCGCGACCCCGGCCTGAATCAGATTGAGGAGGAAGAACCCGGTCCCGCAACCGAGCTCGAGGGCATGGTCGTAGGGCAGGTGGCGGCTGGCGTCAGCACCGACGACCGCGTCGAAGCGACCGCGCGCGTAATCGATGCAGCGCTGGTCGTAGGAGATCGACCACTTGTCGTCGTAACTCTCCGCCTCCCAGTCGTGATAGAGCACCTGGGCCAGCTTGGAGTCCTTGAGCGCAGCCGCGACCTGTTCTTCGGTGGCGTGCGGATTCGGGGCCGGATCGGTCATAGAGGGCAGCCTAACTGTCCGCCTGCGGCGTCGAAAACCTCGCC
>SYAA01000369.1 GCA_005789055.1 Actinomycetota bacterium | reverse complement strand
GCTGCTGCTGGTGGCGGGCATGATGATTCTCGCCCTGGTGGATGGCCGGATCGAGGATGCGGCCACCCGCTACGCCTGCCCCCCCGACTGCGGCCGCCCGCCGATCGGACTGCCGGTGGCGACCAATCCACGATTCACCGCCGCGGACGAGTCGTTCTCGGTGTCGTACCCGGTACCCGGGGCGGCCTACGACGTCACTATCGAACCCGATGGCGTGATCGCGGATTGGACCGGAGGTGACGGCGGCACAATGCGGCTGTTCAGCCGGCCCGCGAACGGCCGCGATGCGAAACAGGTCGCCGAGGAGTTGCTGCAGACCGGGTTTCCCGACGCGGTAACGGCCTACGAACTACCGAACGCGACGGTCGGCTTCCACCTCGGTTACGGCGAGGTCGCGGATTTCCAGCCGGTCGGCGCAGCGAGTGTGTCCGGCCGACTCCGGGTGATCATCATCGTCGCTATCAAGGACGACCTGGCTTTGGTTGCCGCTGCGCATGGACCGTTTCGGGAGTTCACGCCGAGTTTCGGCCCCGGACCGCCGTCTCCGGCGAACTTGCAGATAGCCCAGGACATGGGCAAGTACGTCAATAGTTTCCGCTGGCGCGGGGACCCGCTTCGCTGACGAATCAGGGTGACTGGTGTTCGGTTGACCCGTCGGGACGCTCGGGCTCGGTGGGGTTGGCATCCGGCGGGGGCTGTCGGTTCAGCCAGTCCCTGAGCCGGAAAAGTTGACTGGCCACCAGGCCGACAGCCAACAGGCCCAGGCCGCCGACGATCAGAGAGTTCATCGTAGCTCCCCTTTCTCCGATCGGGACTTCGCCGAGGCATGGTTGTTGAGAACTGGCCGATAGACTACGCCCGTGGGTTCTGAAGACATGTCCGATGTGCTCTCCGATGACGATGCCCACATCTTGAACCTGGAATCGACGGCTATTATCGGTCACACGTTGAAGCTGTTGATCCTCGAACCGGGATCGTTGCCGCTGGATCTTGATGCACTGAAAAGTGCTGTGGGACAACGCTTGTCGACGCAACCTAGAGCAACTCAACGCGTTGATACCGATGGGGAAAAGCCGCGCTGGGTCGCAGCCGTCGACTTCGATATCGATGACCACATCCGGCGCGTGCCAATTCCCGACTCCGCGACGCAGAACGATCTATGGCGGATCGTTAGCGGGCTGATGTCCACCCACCTCAATCGAGCCCGACCGCTGTGGACCCTTGATGTGATCGGTCCGCTCGCTGACGGCCGAGAGGCCGTCGCGGCGCGAATCCACCACGCGATGGCCGACGGTATCGCCGGCGTGCGATTCCTAGAATCTGTCCTCTTTGATGCGCGCGGTGATTCTTCGAGCCCCAGGACGCCGGGGCCGAACCTCGCCGCTGCACCGGCGACTGCCGAAGCGGAGTTACGCCGGCTTCCCGGGGCGATCATCCGCGAACTGGGCCACCGTGATGCGCGTTCGCCCTTCGACCGGCCGATCACCAGTGCGCGCGAGTTGGCCTTCGCCGTCGCACCCCTGGCGGAAATGAAACGGATCGGAGCCTCGCGGCCGACTGCGGCCACCGTCAATGACGTCCTGTTGGCGATCATCGCCGGCGCGCTGCGTAATTGGCTGCCGCCTGATTCCGTGCGGCACCTGCACGCACAGGTCCCGGTTAGCCTGCACCACCGCGACGAGGGAGCCAGCGCGCCGGGAAATCACGACTCGTTCATGAACGTCGATCTACCGCTCGCGGAGAGCGATCCGTTGGTCCGGCTGGATCGGATCAGCGCCGAGACAGCCAAGCGCAAGCGCCTTGACGATGCCGACGAGATGTATGACCTGCTCCACGCTCTGGGCCGGGTGAAGATCATCGACCGTGCGGTTCAGCGCCTGGCCGGCAGCGCAGGTGAATTCAGCCTTGCGATCTCCAACGTTCCCGGTCCCGCCACCCCGGTCAGCATTGCCGAGCGATCAGTGGAAAACCTGTTTTCGTCCTCCGAACCCGGCACCCACCATGCGTTGCGCATCTCGGCGATCTCGTGTTCCGGTGAGGTCGGGATCGGGCTGTGCACCGACCCGTCCGCACTTGCGGGTATCGCCGGTCTGGCCGACGCGATCACCCGCTCCTACGTCGAATTACGCAGCGCCGCAACACCGACGTGACGATTCGACGTCAGGCGACACCGGCCGCCACCCGTGGCGGTCCGTCGACGATCGCGGTGTCGAGCACCAGGGCGGCAATTCGGCCACGGTGTTGTTCGGCACTGCCCAGCAGCGCCGCGTCGGTGGCAGCGCGCTTGAAGTACAGGTGCGCCTGGTGCTCCCAGGTGAATCCGATGCCACCGTGCACCTGAATGCTGTCGGCGGCGATCCGACTGAAGGCAGCCGAACATGTCGCCTGCGCGATGCTCACCGCCAATGCGGGATCGTCGCTGCCATCGGCCAGCGCCCACACCGCGTGGTAGGCCGTCGATCGGGCGTGCTCGAGGTCGACGAGCATGTCGGCGAGCTTGTGCTTGACCGCCTGAAAGGATCCGATGTGGCGGCCGAACTGCACACGGGACTTGGCGTAGTCCACTGACAGGTCGAGCATGTGCTGGGCCGCGCCGACCTGTTCGACCGCAAGCAGTGCTGACCCGATCTGCAGGGCGTGGGTGATTATCCGCTCTGCGTCTGCGGGGCCGGCCAACAGCCGCGCCGGTGCGTCGGCGAAGACGACGTCCGCCTGCGGTCGGGTGAGATCCAGGGTGACCAGAGGGATGCGTCGGAGATCGGCGGCATCGACGGCGTAGAGGCCGACCCCGTCGTCGCCACGGGCGGCCACCAGAACAACGTCGGCTGCTCCGGCATCGACGACCCGTTTGGCGGTTCCGGCGAGTAGCACCCGGTCGCCGCTGCGGCTCGCGGTGACGGCGACGTTCGGGTCGAAGGCACCTGCTGTGTCGTTGACCGCGAATGCGGCGGTGCGCTCGCCGTCGATCAGCACCGTGAGCAGTTCGTCGCGCGCATCTGAGCGGCCGCAGGCCACCAGAGCGGGGATGGCGAGGTACACCGTGCCGAAAAACGGTCCGCACCCAAGGGCGGCGCCGAACGCCTCGACGGCGACCGCCTGATCGACCAGCGATCCGCCGACCCCGCCATCGGCTTCGGGCACCGACATGCCAAGTACGCCGAGTTCGGTGCCCAGACGCCGCCATACGGCGGGGTCGTAGGTCACCTCGGACTCCATCAGCCTGCGGATCGTGGCTTCAGCGAAATTCTCGGTGCAGAACTTTCCTACCGCGGCGCGCAACTGTTGTTGCTCGTTGGTAAAGGTGAACTCAGCCACGGGGGACGTCCTTCCAGGCCATGCCGGCGTCGGCGCGCAGATCACCTGGCAGGCCCAAGACCCGCTCGCCGAGGATGTTGCGCATTACCTCAGAGGTGCCACCCTCGATGGTGTTGGCCCGACTGCGAAGGTAACGCTGCTGGATCGGACCGCGCCAGTCTCCTTC
>SYAA01000368.1 GCA_005789055.1 Actinomycetota bacterium | reverse complement strand
TGGCGGCCGCGCCGGTTCGGGGCCTCGGCCAGCGTCTGCGTGAGCTTGCTACGGGTATGGGCGGGATCGATCTTCTCGTCCACCACCCCGATCTCGATCGCGGCGTCCACCCCGCCGGCGATGCGCTCATGCTCGGCGGCCAGTTCGGTGTGCAGCGCTTCGCGCTCATCATCGGGGGCTGCGGCGAGCTTGCGCTTGTGCAGGATGCCGACGGCCGCTTTCGCGCCCATCACGGCGACTTCGGCATCCGGCCAGGCGAACACCTTGGTGGCACCGAGCGATCGGGAATTCATCGCGATGTAGGCGCCGCCGTAGATCTTGCGGGTCACCAGTGTCACGCGGGGTACCGAGGCCTCGCCGAACGCGTGCAGTAGTTTCGCGCCGCGGCGCACCACGCCACCCCATTCCTGATCGACACCGGGCAGGTAGCCCGGCACGTCGACGATCACCACCAGGGGAATGCCGAAGGCGTCGCATAACCGCACGAAACGCGCAGCCTTCTCAGCGCTCTCGGAGTTCAGACAGCCGCCGAGACGGAGCGGATTGTTGGCCAGAACACCGACGGTCCGGCCCGACAGCCGACCCAATCCGACCACCATCGAGGGGGCCCACTTGGACTGGAACTCCTCGAACGGCTCGTCGGAGTCCAGCAGGGCTTCGACGAGCGGATGCACGTCGTAGGCCCGCCGGGCGGAGTCGGGCAGCAGGGCATGCAGGTCGACGTCGCCGGCCTCGGCCTTGGCGCGGTCGAAAATGCCCTGCTGGCAGAACAATCCGACCAGCCGACGTCCGCGCGCGTAGGCATCGGGTTCGTCGTCGGCGACGATGTGACACACCCCGGACTTGCGGTGGTGGGTGTCCGGGCCGCCGAGGGAAGCCATGTCGACGTCTTCACCGGTAACGCTGCGCACCACGTCGGGTCCGGTGACGAAGACCCGGCCCTCCGGTGCCATCACGACGACGTCGGTCAGTGCGGGCCCGTATGCGGCGCCGCCGGCGGCGAAGCCGACCACGACCGAAATCTGGGGGATGTAACCGGATGCCCGGATCATCGCCTCGAACACCAGGCCCACCGCGTGCAATGCCTTGACACCTTCGGCCAGTCGGGCACCGCCGGAGTGCCAGATGCCCACGATCGGACTCTGCTCGTCGATCGCGAGGTCGTAGGCGTCGACGATGTGGCGGCAGCCGTCGACCCCCATCGCGCCGCCCATGACGGTGCCATCGGTGCAAAACGCGATGGTGCGCAGGCCGTTGACGGTGCCGGCCGCCGCCAGGATTCCGGACTGATCCCGCTCGTGCAGTGGTTCGACGCTGTCGTCGTCGAAGAAGTTCCGCAGCCGCAGCAACGGGTCACGCGGATCGAGTGTTTCGCCGACCACGTCAGGGGCCATGATGGTCATCTCTACCTCCTTGTGCGCGCCGGATGGGTGCCAGCGGGATGGGTGCCAGCAGGATGGGCTTCAGGGTGCCTCCACCGTCGGTTCTCAGTACTTTCCGAAGGCGATGGCGACGTTGTGGCCACCGAACCCGAACGAGTTGTTGATGGCGTATCGGTAGTTGCCCGACCGGGGTTCGCCGGCCACGACGTCCAGGTCAATCTCCGGATCGAGATTCCGCAGATTCAGCGTGGGCGGGATCACTCCGTCGCGGAGTGCCAACACGGTGAGAATGGACTCAACCGCGCCGACGGCCCCCACCGAATGGCCCAGCGCCGACTTCGGTGCGTACACCGCCGGTCGGTGGCTGCCCATCGCATTGTTGATCGCTTTGCCCTCTGCGACGTCTCCGACCTGGGTGCCGGTCGCGTGGGCGTTGATGTGGTCGATGTCCTGCGGTGTCAGGCCTGCCAATTGGATGGCCCGGGTCATCGCGTGACCGGCGCGCTCGCCGTTGGGATCGGGTGCCACGATGTGGTAGCCGTCGGAGGTGATCGCGGCCCCCATAATGCGGGCCAGGATGGGGGCTCCGCGAGCTATGGCGTGCTCCTCGGTCTCGATGACCATCAGTGCGCCGCCCTCGCCGAAGACGAAGCCGTTGCGGTCGGCGTCGAACGGTCGGCAGGCACCGGCAGGATCGTCGTTGGTGTTGGACAGCACGATGCGCATCTGGGCGAATCCGGCGATCGGAACGGCTTCGATCTTGGTCTCCACGCCGCCGCAGACGGCGATATCGGCTTCGCCGTACACGATGTTGCGCCACGCGTGGGCGATCGCCTCCGACCCCGATGCGCACGCGGCGATCGGGGTGGACACCCCGGCCCTGGCTCCCAGATCGAGTCCGACAACCGCTGCCGGCCCGTTGGGCATGAACATCTGAACAACCAGCGGCGAGACGGCCCGGAATCCCTTGGTGCGCATGCCGTCATAGGCGAATACAAGTTCCTCCGACGAGCCCATGCCGGTTCCGATGGAGACCATCAGTCGGCGGGTGTCGACGTCGGGCGAACCGGCGTTCTGCCAGACCCGCCTGCCGAGCACGGTCGACATCTTCTGCAGATACGACAGGCGGCGCTTCTCCACTCGGCCCAGATCGGATTCGAAATCCTCAAGCAGGTGCCCGCCGATGCGCACCGGCAGGTCGTACTCCTCGACGAACGGGTCCTCGAGGGTCCGGATCCCGCTCTGGCCGTCGAGGAGCTTCTTCCAGGTGTTC
>SYAA01000367.1 GCA_005789055.1 Actinomycetota bacterium | reverse complement strand
TCGAAGTCGCGGCGGACGGCCAGCACGTTGAACAGCGCTTCGCGGACCCGATCAGTGGTCGGCCTGGTTCCCCGCGGCGGAACGGCCAGCCGACGGCCCCGCGCCTCGCCGGCGATGATCCGGGTCACCTGCTCACCCGACCAGAGCCCGATGGGCGACCAGAACCCAACGGGCGACCAGACCGGGGTGGGCGAACAGGCCCGATTGGACAACCGAACCTGGGCGAACCACCTAGATCAGGGTGGACCAGTAGTCCCAAAACCGGACCAGGATCGCCAGGGCGACCGCGGTGAACCACAGCACCACCAACGGCCAACGCCAGTGGTATAGGAAACGGGCAAGCGGGTTGGCGGCCAATGGGCGCAGCGCGATCGGGGCGACCACCGCGAACAGTGGCACGATCACCGACCAGACCACCATGCAGTACGGGCACAGCGCGCCGATGCGGTAGAGGCTTTCGAAGATCAGCCAGTGGGTGAACACCACGCCCAACCCGGCACCCACCGTCAGCCCGACCCAGTACCAGCGCGGCAGGCCCACCCCTGCGACCGTCAGCACACCGGTCACCACCACCAGGGTGAACGAGACGACACCGATCAACGGGTTCGGGAAACCGAACGCCGAGGCTTCCGGCCGCACCATCACCGATCCGCAGGACAGCACCGGGTTGATGCTGCAGCTGGGCACGTAAGCCGGGTTTTTGAGCATCTCGATCTTCTCGATCAAGAGGGTGGCCGAAGCCGTCAGCCCGATCACACCCGCGATGAGGATCCACCACGCGGCGGGGCGCGCCACCGCAACCCCGCTTCGGACCGGCACGTCGGCAGGTCCGCGCTGGACGGGCTCGGCGGTGGTCAGGCTCACTGCTGGGGCACCGCCGGGGCCGGTGACGCCGGTGTGGGACCGGCCGGCGTCGGCGCCAGCGCCGGCACCGGACCGACGATCTGGGCGATCTTCGCGGTCAGTTCCTCAGGGGTGGCCGGGCTGATGTCCTGGCCGTTGAGCCGGATGGTCGGGGTGGCGGTGATCTTCGAGGCTGCGGCCAGACCCTTGACCATGTCGTCGTACTTGCCGCTGTTAATGCACTCGGCGACGGCTCCGCTCACACCGGCCTGCCGCGCGGTCTCAATCAGGGCGGCGTTGTCGGGTCCGCTGCCGGAACCTTCGATGGGCTGCTGGGCGAACAGTGCCGAGTGGAAGCGCACGAACGCCTCCTTGTTCTCATCGGCCACGCAGTAGGCGGCGTTGGCCGCCCGCATCGAATACCCCTTGTTGGTCGCATTGAGGATCGAGACCATGTTGTAGTCGACGGCCGCGGCACCGCTCTCGCTGATCTTGTTGATCGCCGGGCCGAATTCCTTTGCGAAGTCCCGGCAGTGCGGGCACTGGAAGTCCTCGTAGATGGACAGCACTGCTTTGGGCTCGTCGGTGCCGTCCTTCTTGATCAGCGAGGCAGAGGTGATCCGCACCGCTTGCGCGTCGTCGGCGCCCTTCTTGTCACTGCCCATCACGATGTAGAGCACCAACCCGACGGCGAAGACGACGACGAGCGCGGTCAGCCCCAGTCGGACGGCGAGGTCTCGCTTGCGGTCCTGGGCTTTGAGGTCGTAGCGGGGCGTGCTTTTTTTGCTGGTGGCCACGGGTCGGTTGCATCCTTGCTATCGGTGACGCGGGGTTTTCCTGCTGCCTGCTGCTCGGGTGGAGCCCGTGCTGGATTACACCTTACCGGCGGGATCGTCGCGGACTCGACCCAGTCGTGAACCCCAGGCGTGGACCCCAGTTGAAAACCTCAGTCGTGGACCCCAGTTGAAAACCTCAGTCGTGGACCCCAGTTGAAAACCTCAGTCGTGGACCAGGTGTGCCCGCAGCGCCGAGATCATCTCCGCGTTGGCCCGGGCGACACCGCCGCCGAGCACGTTGAGGTTCAGAAAGGCGTGGATCATCGAGTTCATCCGCCGATGGTCGACGGGGACCCCGGCGTCTCGGAGTTTGGCCGCATACTGCTCGCCCTCGTCGCGCAACGGGTCGAATCCGCCGGTGACTACCAGCGCCGGGGATAGCCCGGAAAAGTCCTCGGCCAGCAGCGGCGAAACCCTCGGATCGGTGACGTCCAGACCCGACCCGCCGACGTACATTTCCTGGAACCAGTCCATGTCGCGCTTGGTCAGCAGAAACCCATCACCAAATAGTGAACGCGAGCGGGCGAGCCCGCGCCAGTCGGTGACGGGATAGATCAGCCACTGCAGCGACGGCAGTGGGTCGCCGGCATCACGGGCCTGCCGGGTGACCACTGCGGCCAGACAACCGCCGGCACTGTCGCCGGCAACCGCGACCCGGCGCGGATCGGCACCCAACTCGCCGGCGTGCTCCCGGGCCCAACGGTAGGCCGCATAGGCGTCGTCGGCGGCGGCCGGCGCCTTGTGTTCGGGCGCCAGTCGGTAATCCACCGCGAGCACGTGCACGCCCGCGTCACGACAGATCAGCCGACACGCTGCGTCATGGGTATCGAGGTCGCCGAACACGAATCCGCCACCGTGATAGAAGACCACCAGCGGTGCGGGTGCGCCACCGCCGGCGGGCCGATAGTGCCGTCCCGGGATCACACCGCCCGGGCCCGGGATCGACACCGACCGGATGCCGCCAACGCGCACATCAGGCTCGTCCAGGGTGCGGGTGAGTTCGCGATTGCCGGCGCGGGTCACGGCGACGTCATCGGCGGCCACCAGGCTGACCACGCCCAGCGAGCGTTGGGCGGCCAGCAGCATCTGCAGGGAGGGGTCCAGGGTGTTGCCATCGATGGTGACCGACCGGCCTCCCGAGAGCATCCGCTTGACGCCGACCGGAAGGCGTGGAATCAGCTTGACGCCCAACCGGTTACCCACGATCAGGGCCCGCTCCTTGACGGCCCGGCGCTTCGGCGCGCCAACCGCGCGTGCTGACATGGCTGCCTCCTCGTTCACGCTCGGCGACGCCGCACGTCCAACCTCGCGGGAGCTTACGCCCCCGGCACTTTCACCTCGCGGGCATTCCGCCCTGTCGCGGCGACGTCAGAGTCGGCCGACGCGCCGCCACAGCCGGGTCCAATCCGCCGGGGACCAGTCCGCTGAGTACTA
Source organism: Actinomycetota bacterium (assembly GCA_005789055.1). Lineage (GTDB taxonomy): Bacteria > Actinomycetota > Actinomycetes > Mycobacteriales > Mycobacteriaceae > Mycobacterium. The sequence continues at coordinate 111 of SYAA01000367.1, read as the reverse complement.
TTCCGCCCGGTACCATCCGGAGCCGACGTGGGTGATCCACGAACCGCCGGACGACCTCAACACTCAGGCAGGTGACATGACGCCGACGGCGGGGATCCCCACCCTCGCGCT
>SYAA01000366.1 GCA_005789055.1 Actinomycetota bacterium | reverse complement strand
TGGTGATCGCCGAGAGCATGGTGGGCACCGATGTGTTCGGCCCCTACGGCTGCGAAGATTTCGTGGACGCCGCATTCGGCCTCACCACCGACACCGGCATTGGTCACGACATGGCACTATCCTTCTACCAGTCGCTGGCCGACCTTGGGCTCGACCATCACGAGACGCCGATTCCGCGTGGCGCACTGGTGTTCTCCGCCGGCCCGTACGGGAACCATGTCGACATCTCTCGGGGCGACGGGACGTTTGTTTCCGGGGGCGTACAAGGGCTCTCACCCGGCTACGGCGATGGCCACCAAGTGCAGATTCTGCCCACCGCCAACCTCGGCGCATGGACGATGTACGGATGGGTCTACCCTCCTTGGTGAAGGCATTAGTGCTCGGTAACGGCATTAATGTTGTCGGAAAACAAAACAGGCTTTCGGCCTGGCCTGTCTCTGGTGGAGCTGCCGGGAATCGAACCCGCTCTACAAAACGCCCTGGAATAGGAAAATGCTGGGCCTAGCGACGCGGAAGTACGTCATATGACGCGAAAGCACCTGCGGGAACGTGCGGTGTGTTGACGCTGTCAACAGATATGCAGGACGCCTAGCCTCCTATCCGGCGGTAACCAGCATGGCCGAATTGTCCGGGAACGTACGTAGAATCTTGGGAATGACCAGTGCTGCCAGTGAACTGGCATTGAACCGGCTGCGCGAGCACCGGGAGGCGATATGCATCGGCTGACCGACATCCAGACGGCGATCGCCAGGGTCTATGCCTACCGCCCGTCGCTGAAAGGCGAGCACTCCGAGATGGCGGTCTCAGCGATCCTTCGGGAGATCGGAATAATCGGCGAAGCAGTCAATTATCTTCCGCCGTCCGTGATGGCCAAGCGGCCCGAGATAGCGTGGCGTCAGATCGCTGCCATGCGGAATTTCCTTATCCATGAATACTTCAACATCAACGAAGCTGTCGTCGAAGACGTCATTGCCAACGACCCGGCCCCTCTGGGCATCGCGGTGAACGCACTGCTTGGTGTCTCCTAACGACCGGATCTGTCACGGCAGATGGGGCGGTGCCGATCTACCTGACGACAGAACAAAGCAGGCCAGACCTTTCGGCCTGGCCTGCTTCTTGTGGAGCTGCCGGGAATCGAACCCGGGTCCTACGGCATTCCCTCAAGACTTCTCCGTGCGCAGTTCGCTATGCCTCTACTTGGATCTCCTGCTCACGCGAACAAGTCAGGATGACGATCCCAGTCACTGTTTGATGTCCCGTTAGATCCCGTGACCGGACTTAACGGTTTGTCCCTCTTGCTGATGCCAGGGTCCGGGCCGAGGGCGCTCCCGGTCTGACAGACACACCGTCGCTTAGGCAGCGAGGGCGTAGTCGCGCTGATTGGAATCGGCGCTTAATTGGTTGCAACGACGCTTACGGTGGTCTCTTGCCTGCACCGGCACGCTTCCCTTGATTCGATGCGCGAAGTCGAAACCGTTCAGCCCCTCGCACCCCCGACCGAAATCCAGCCGGAAGCCCTAGTGTACCCGGCATACCCGACAGAACCGAGGCACGAAGACATGGAGCAGGACGTGCGCGCAGAAAAGTCCCTAGAAGCCTGGGGTTTCGTCCGGAAGGTCCTCGATGACCTGACCGCCCAGATCACCGCCGACGCCCGTGACGAGCGCGAACTCCTCGAAGGCCTGCGCCTGCTCAACCGGGTCAGCGCACTGTGCACCGAGCTGACGGTCGACACCGATCCCGACCACCCCCATTTCGTCGCGATGTGCACCCCGTTCCGGTTCGTCGGCGGCCCCAACCCGCACGGGGCCTACTGGCTGGCCATGATCGCCGGGGACCGCACCTACCGGCTCACCGGCACCCGCGGCAGCTCGACCTACCTCGGACTGCAGGTGCTGGCCGGCACCGGGATGAACCCACGCCGGATGAGCAACTATCTCGGCGACCGAGATCTGGTGCTGGACGCCACCGGCGGCTTCGACGTCGTTTTCGCCGCCACTCGGCCCGACGACGCCGAACTGGCCGGCGCGCAGTGGGTCCAGATCCCCGACGACGCCTCCTCGATCGTGATCCGTGATTACGTCGCAGACCCGGACACGCAAGTCCCGGCCACCTTGCACATCGCCCGCCTCGGCGAGCCGACTCCACCGCCGGTACTAACCGACGAGTTACTGGCCGATCAACTCACCGCGATGGGCTGGACGATGGTCAAACTCACCACGCTGCACCGCACCGTGCGACCCGACCTACTCGAGACCCCGAACATCCTGATCACCTCAGGTTCGGAAAGCCTGGGTGGGGAGAACACCACACCCGACAACCTCTACATGCTCGGCCTGTTCGACCTACAACCCGATCAGACATTGCAACTCCAGTTCCGGCCGCCCGAAACCCGTTACTGGTCGGTCACCGTGGAGAACATCTGGCACGAGTGCCTAGAGCCGCTGGTGCGCCACAGTTCGGTGACCAACCGAGGCATCGAACCCGAGGCCGACGGCACGGTACGTCTGGGGATCGGTGCGCACGACGACGGGTACGGACACTGGCTCGACACCGGCGGCCGCACACGGGGTTTCGTCACCGTCCGTTGGCTGGACAATCCACAGGCACCCGAGGTCGACGTTCGGGTTCTGGACGGGAAGGCGATCTGATGCCCAATGCGATCGCCGACAGGCTCGATCCGGACCGGTTGATCGAGCAGGCCTGCGAGTTGGCCGGCAGCGATGACTTCGGTGACGCCGACGGCTGGCGGGAGAATCTATCCCGGCTCGTCGACGATCTGGTCGCAGAAGCTGATCTGTCCCCCATCGGGGTTGAGGTCGCCGCCGCCGACGTGATCCTGCCGCTGCGCAACCGCCTCCAGATCACCAAGTGGCGCAAAGACAATCCTGCGGTCGCCAACCAGCGGATCGAGCGTCCCATCATCATCATCGGCCAGCCCCGCACCGGCACCACGATCCTCTACGACCTGCTGGCTCAGGATCCCGACTTGCGTGCGCCGCTGACATGGGAGGTCGACCACCCCTTCCCGGTTCCACAGCCTGCTACCTACGACACCGATCCGCGCATCGCCGAGACCCAGGCTCAGTTGGAGATGAGCGAGCAACTCATCCCTGGTTTCATGAAATTTCATCCGATGGACGCGCTCGTCGGCCAGGAGTGTGTGCGGATCTTCGCCGGCACCTTCTGCAGCATGATCTTCACCGTGCAGTACCGGCTGCCCCACTACCAGCGGTGGCTGATGCACGAGGCCGATCACTCCCCCACCTACCGGTACCACCGAAAGTTTCTCCAGCACTTGCAGTCCGGCGTTCCGGGACAGTGGCTGCTGAAGACGCCCGCACACCTGTGGCAGCTGACCGACCTGTTGGCGGAATACCCCGATGCACTCCTGGTCCAGACCCATCGCGACCCGCTGGTGGTAATGAGCTCCACGAGTGCGCTGATGTGTCACCTGCGCAAGCTCGCCAGCGATAACCCGACCATCCCGGAAGCCGCAGAACAGTGCAGCGGTGAGATCGTTCTCGGACTCAACCGGGAACTGCAGTGGTTCGACGACGGAGCGGTCGATGCCAGCCGGATCATCAATGTCCAATTCGCCGACTTCATGCGCGACCCATTCGCCACGATCCGGACGATCTACGGAAAGCTCGGCAGAGAACTGACACCGACGGCGGAAACCCTGATGCGCGAGCATCTTTCGGCCCACCCCGGCGACGGCGGCGGCAACCGGTACACCTGGGCCGATACCGGACTGGATGCGGCGGAACTTCGCGAGAAGGTATGGGCGTACCAGGAACGCTTCGACGTGCCCAGCGAACAACTGCGCTAGCCGGCGATCAATCGTGCAGAAAGTCAGCGAGCCACCGACGAATCTCATCGAGGCAGCGCTCTTCGACCTTCCCGGCGACCCCGGAGATGCGCCTTCTGCTGATAGTGCGTGGTTGCTCTGTCATGGCGTAGGTCGGTTGCGGTAATTGCAGAGTTGATCCGGACAGTTCCACCTGCTGTGGCCAACCGCGTTGTCGGGTGGTGGCCGGCACGACGATCGCGAGTTCGGTGACGGCGCTCAGATAGCCGACTGATGCCACTACGACAGCCGGTCGGCGGCCCGCTTGTTCACGACCGACGACGGGGTCGAGATCGACCCACACGACCGCTCCCGGCTCAATCCCGTCGATCACGGAGCGCCGTCGAGATCGCTGTCGGCCCCCGCCCAGGCCTCCGATTCATGGCGCCAATCCGCGAGGGTGGCGTCATCGGCAGTAGCCATAGCAGCGGCTACTGCCGACAGTCGACCGCGACGCTCGTAATCCTCCAGCACGCCCTCGATGAACTTCTGCACCGTTTGATGTCTTTCAGACGCGCCCGCGGAGATGCGGTCGCGCA